>JBJTAQ010000695.1:0-4271 GCA_046090945.1 Pirellula sp. | reverse complement strand
TTGGGTCATGATAGACCAAGTGTATTTCACGGGTATTAGACCGGAGTTTGGGCATGCGAATTGAACTGTCCGCCTTTTTGCTCGCTACGATGTTGATCAGCCTGTTTTCGGTGACTAACCAGCGGCTTTATTCCCGCAAGTAATTCCTTGGCCGCATCTGCTCGACCACTTGGGTTTGCCCTTGCACCATCTTCAAATCAACCGATTGCACTTCGCGTACGTCCTGACGTTGACGGAGCTGGGCCATCACGATGGCACCGTTTTCTTTAGGCATTAGCCAAGCCGAAACGCCGGGAGAGCGAGCTGCAGCCGAACGCATCAAAGGCAAGGCTTTGGAACGCCAGTTTGGATTTCCAATAGTGATCAAACGCAGATTGAATATCTGTGGCTCATTGATACCGTTGACGAAACGCTCATAGACCTGGGCGACCACTTTCTGCATCCCTGCATTGTGATACACGCGCAGGGTGGTTCGATCTGCAGTCAGCACGCCGACGGGTTCTTGAAACCACAACTCACTTCCCGTCTCGCGGACAATCCAATCAATTACCGCCTGCTGAGGTCGATCGACATTCTTGAGTGCTTGGGTGTAAGGGCGCAAATCGTACTCGACCCAATACTGCCCCGCGTCGTTGGGTAGTTCAAGTCGTTGATGGACCTTTACGCCAGGACTATTACTCCCAGCCGATGCGACGTTGCCTGAAAGGCCTGGCGTTGGACTTGGCATGCCTCCTGACTCGGGTTGAAGCCCCTCGATACTTGGTACCCGTGGAATCACTTCGCCAATATTCGGACTGGCAGGCAATGCGGGCGGAGGATTCTGGGAGTAAAGCCGCTGGTTAGTCACCGAAAACAGGCTGATCAACATCGTAGCGAGCAAAAAGGCGGACAGTTCAATTCGCATGCCCAAACTCCGGTCTAATACCCGTGAAATACACTTGGTCTATCATGACCCAATGACTCATTAGCCGAAATGCGAGTCTGGGGGCAATAGAGAAAATGCGGCTTTCAGCCCCTAGGAACGCCTTTGCTGCCGGGCAGCGAGACTCACGGAGTTGCTCATCGCTAGCACTCGAACCCAAAGAACCCCTCGGTCCCCCTCGGTGATTCCGTGGTAAATAACTCTACGCGATGCAACAGTAAAAAGTCCTATTGCGGCTCGGACTTCGATACCCAAATGTTGCGATACACGACGGGATTCGAGTGATCTTGGAGGTACAACGGCCCACCTTCGGGTGCTTCGCCTCCAACGCCGCCAGGAGTACCCCTTGGGAACTCCAAATCGTCGTGAATCACCACCCCATTGTGACGAATCGTTACCCTAGCATTGGTGGTCTTTTTTCCATCCACATCGAATTTAGCCGCTTTGAAGTCGATGTCGTAAGTCTGCCAACTCAAAGGAGGATAACACATGTTGAGCTTGGGACTTGCAATCTGATAGATGCCCCCACACTCGTTGTTCTCTCCTCGCAATCCAAACGAATCGAGTACCTGCAACTCATATCGACCTTGGATGTACACACCGCTGTTGCCTCGGCCCTGCCCAGAATCTCCAGGCTGGAATGGTGTCCGGAACTCCAAGTGCAATCGATGATCTTGGAATATCTCTTTAGACTTGCACCCAACTCCTAAATACTTTCCATCGACGAGCTTACCACCTTCAAACTTCTCAGCATTCTTGCCATCAAACAATACGAGTGCACCAGTCGGAGGTTCCATCCCTAGCGTTTTGCTCTCCCGAAGAACCTTGGTCAACTCCCCAAGCTTGTTTCCATCCATATCGGTAACAGTGAGTGTCTTGCCGTCGATGCTGACGTTAAAGTCAACTCCCTTGCCTTTGGCGAGCAAGCTCTCCACGCGATCGACTTTGCAAACCTGATTCGGCTCTTTGGATTGAAATCCATCTCCCGGCAATCCACCTTTTAATAAATGCACCTCTAAACTCTTATCACCCGTCGCGATGACTTGAGCTCCCCAAGTCCCATCGCCCGATCCTGCTACACCTAAATACTCTCCTTGCAGTTTGTACAAATCTCCAGCCGCTTCGATGCTTGTGAAGGTTTCCCCAGCAAAGACGCTCGATCGATCCAGAACCATCGGGGTTAAAGATGCGACTGTTCCGACTGCCAAAAATCTCCTACGGTCCATTGCTCCGCCTGCCCTCATTCGTCAATAACACCAAGTTCAATCACCAAATCCCAAGCACCTCGATTGTAACACAACTCGAAGCGACCCTTGATCGACGCCCCATAGATCGCCCGCAATTTAAGCCAACAACTCGCGGACTACCCGAGCAGGCTCGACACCTGTGAGCCTCAGATCCAACCCCTGATTTTTGAAGGTAAAACGTTCGTGATCGATGCCCAGCAGATGAAGGGCTGTTGCATGAAAATCCCTGATATGGACCGGATCCTTAACAATATTGTAAGAGAAATCGTCGGTTTCTCCGTAGATCGTCCCCCCCTTGATCCCTCCACCTGCCATCCACATGGTGAAACAACGCGGATGGTGGTCACGGCCGTAGTTCTCTTTACTCAAACCACCCTGCGAATAGATCGTACGCCCAAATTCACCCCCCCAAATCACTAGGGTCGAATCCAATAGACCACGGCTCTTCAAGTCGGTGATCAATCCGTAGGTGGCTCGATCGATATCCTTGCACTGCGATGGTAATCGCTTAGCAACATTGCCGTGGTGATCCCAATTGTTTAGATAGATTTGCACGAAGCGAACATCGCGCTCGACCATCCTGCGCGCTAGCAGTACCGCATTGGCAAAGCTGCCGGGCTTTTTGGCTTCCGGACCGTAGAGTTCCATCGTACTGTCTGGTTCGTCGGCAATGTTCGTCAGATCCGGAACGCTCGATTGCATTCGGAATGCAAGTTCATACTGCTGAATTCGCGTGTGGATTTCAGGATCCCCGACAGCTCGATAATTCATCTCGTTGAGCGACTTCAATCCATCGAGTGTCTTGCGTCGCACGTCGGTTGGAACACCCGAGGGATTGTTGATATAAAGGATCGGGTCCCCGACTGATCGGAAACAACACCCCCCATGCTCTCCGGGTAAACAACCCGACGACCAGAGCCTCGCTGAGATCGCCTGGATCTGTTCGGTATTCGTGGGGTTTGCCACCAACACCACGAACGTGGGGAGATTGCTGTTCATGGAACCCAGGCCGTAGGAGAGCCATGAACCCAAGCATGGACGACCGGTGACCATGTTGCCGGTTTGCATGTAGGTGATCGCAGGTTCGTGATTGATCGCTTCGGTATGCATCGAACGCACAAAACACAACTCGTCGACGATCTTGGCCGTCTCCGGCAGCAACTCCGTAACCCACATACCGCATTGGCCATGCTGGGCGAACTTGTACATCGACGGAGCGATCGGAAAGCGGGCCTGCCCACTGGTCATCGTGGTAAGGCGTTGGCCATTTCGAACCGTCTCAGGCAGATCTTTGTCGTACCAATCATTCATCTGCGGTTTGTAGTCGTAGATATCCATCTGCGAAGGGCCGCCGACCATGTGCAGGTAAATCACCCGCTTGGCCTTGGGGGCAAAATGAGGCAAGGTACCCAAGCCGCCCGTGACCTTGGTCTCCTCCAAGGGTAGAGGCTCAGACTTTGCAATCATGGGAACCCCAAGGGTCGCCAGGGCTGCCGTCCCCAAGACACTTCCACCTCGGCGAAAAAACTGCCGTCGTGTTTCGCTTCGTACGTATTCCTCAAATAGAGGATGGATTCTGTTTCTCATTTGGTGATCGTCTCATCGAGATTCATCAGTACGTTGACGGTCATCGTCCAGGATGCCAACTCCGCGGGATTGATTTCCTCTGGGGAGCGGGTCGCTCCAACGGCCAAGAGTTCCTTGGCCGACTCTGGGTTGGATTGGTAGTAGTTGGAAACATCCGCCAAGGAGGCTTGCAAGACCCCAAGTTCCTCGCCTCGCAGCGGCCTGGAAAGAATCCGCGCTGCGATCCACTGTAGCCTAGCTGTGGGATCAGACCCCTGAGGATTCGCTTGAATTGCTCGCTGGGCCAGTACCCTCGCGGATTCGACGAACTGAATATCATTCATCGTCACGAGGGCTTGCAACGGTGTGTTGGTGCGCTCGCGCCGCACCGTGCAGACCTCGCGGGCTGTCGCATTGAAAACCTCCATGCTCGGAGGTGGCGCAGAACGCTTGAGGAACGTGTAGAGACTCCTGCGATACAATCCCTCGCCTTTGTCCGCTTGATAGTCTCGGGTGTTGCTTCCGGGCATCGCGAC
>JBJTAQ010000694.1:0-5854 GCA_046090945.1 Pirellula sp. | reverse complement strand
GTTTATTTCGGAAACGATAACACCTACTGTGGAGCAGATGCGAGCAGAGGCAGTGGCAGAGTCCAATCGTATCACAGCCATTCGCAAGACCTGCAGTGGTCGCTTTGGCGAGATCGAGGCTCGAGCCATCATCGAAGGCTGGGACGCACAACGCACAGAACTAGAGGTGTTGCGAGCCTCAAGGCCAACTACCCCATCGATTCACATTGCATCGATGCCGGCTTCGCGCACGGTACTTGAGGCTGCGATCCTCGGCCACATGCAGTGCGAGCACTTAGCAGAAAAACACCTAGGGGCCATAGCAGCCCAGCAAGCCCGCGATCTACACGCCACCAACCTCGTAGATCTCTGCAAGGTGGCCCTGCAGATTGACGGCCAGAATACTCCGAGCAATCGAGACTCGATGATCCGAGCCGCCCTAAGTACTTTATCGCTGCCGACCGCACTCGGTGATGCGGCGAACAAGGTACTGATGGAAAGTTACCTCGAGTCGCCTGCAACCTGGCGTGCATTTGCCTCGATCAAGTCGGCGGTTGACTTCAAAGATCACACGGGTGTTCGCCCCAGCGAAACCGGAGATCTGACGGAGTTGGCTCCCGGTGGTGAGATCAAGCACGGGTCCTTGGCCGAGTCGACCTATAAGTATTCGGTCGATACGTTTGCCAAGATGCTCGGCATGGATCGACGCGACATCATCAACGACGATTTATCGATGTTCGATGAAACATCGCGGTTGCTGGGACGCGCAGCGATGCGGTCCCTGAGCGATTTGGTCTATAAAACACTGCTAGCTAACACGGGTTCATTTTTCTCCGGTGGAAACAGCAACTACGACGCTGGTGCTGGTACAGCCCTGAGCGTTACGTCGCTGGAAGCTGGTATCGCCAAAATGATGGCGCAGCGTGATGCCGAGAAACGCGATCTGGATATTCGGGCCCAAACGCTGTTGGTTCCTCCTGAGTTGCAGGTCTCAGCAAAGCAATTGCTGATGAGCGAGTTTATTCAGAGAGCTAACAATGATGTACCAACCGGAAACGCGCTCAAGAACTCAGTGGGGCTTGAGGTTGAGTCTCGATTGTCCAATAGCGATCGGTTCTCTGGAACGAGTGCCAAGGCCTGGTACTTGTTTGCAAGCCCAGCCGATACGCCGATCATCGTCGCGTTCCTTCAAGGCAAGCAAACGCCAACGGTTGAGTTCTTTGGACTCGACAGCGACGTAAATCGATTGGCTGTTTCCTGGCGAGTCTATTTTGATTACGGTGCGGCTCTTGCCGATCATCGTGCCGCATACAAGGCCAAGGGCGAGGCCTAATAACTCTCCTGGTTGTAAACGACCCACCTACACATCCAAACAAATAAATAACGATCGACCGACTCCGCCATCTGGCGACTGCGGTCTGCTTTTCGGAGCAGACCGTCACGCCAATTTTTTTCGCTGCAATTAGCAGTACAAGGCAAAGGAGATGATGTATGACGATCGCAGATGTATCCCATGGGCTTGTTCGTTTTTACAACGATGGACCCGAGTTCCCTTCCACTCCCACATTGATCGAAGCCGAGCAGGCGTATCGCAACCAGTTCGCTGATGCGGCAACGACGGTAGCCAATTGGTTTGACGGTCCTGACTACTGGGCTATCGATGCGGCTTGGGAGAATCGACGCAACACACGCGAAAATGCGGAGCGGCTTGTGCCAAGTGCTGAACTCTATGGTCAGCCCGAAATGGACAGCGAGCAAATTCTCTACTGCGAAAATCATGAAGTTGCAGCCTCGAGCGCTCGCGGTCGCGTTCAAGCGTTCGAGATCGCAGCAGAGGCATGGGAGCAATTTGAAAACGAGGGTGTTCCCACCGAAGTGATTGGTCGCTTGGTGATGGAGCCTTGGTCTGAGCGCGTCTTGGAGTGGTCTCGACAGGCGATTGATTCAACCAACATTGAGGTGCCTCCGATGCCAACAGCGAGTATCCCATCACCAAATCTTGAAAAGCTCGAGCAATATAAGCAGCCAGCAATGCCGCAGCCACTAGTAGCAAAGGCACAGATGCAGTTGCCAACCAAGACGGTTCGTCAACTCATCAATGCGTATCCCGAGCTGCGCCGGCCCGTAATACACGGCCTACTGCGCGAGGGAGAAACCATGAACGTGATCGCTAGCCCGAAGGTCGGCAAATCGTGGCTCGTACTTGACCTCGCGTTAGCGGTGGCCACAGGTAGGCCATGGCTTGGTTCATTCGACACCGAGCGTGGCGATGTCTTGATCATCGATAACGAATTGCACTGTGAAACCAGCGCGAATCGAATCCCGAAAGTGATGAAATCCCGGGGGATTGATCTTGATCAAGCTGCCGACAAAATCCATGTAGCCAACGTGCGTGGCGACCTGAAAGACATTTTCAGCCTCAGCAATGTTTTTCAGAAGCTCGAGCCAGCACGGTTTAAATTGATAGTACTCGACGCATTTTATCGCTTTATGCCGAAGAATAGCGACGAGAATGACAACGGAACAATGTCTCATGTCTACAACCACCTCGATGCGTTTGCAGCACGACTCGGTTGCTCGTTTGTACTTGTGCACCACAGTAGCAAAGGAAATCAATCCGGCAAATCGGTCACCGATGTCGGTGCTGGTGCCGGCAGTCAAAGCCGAGCGACCGATACCCATCTGATTCTAAGACCTCACGAAGTCGACAATGTGATTGTTCTAGATGCAGCGGTTCGCTCGTGGCCACCCCTTGAGTCGCGATGCCTACGGTGGTCATTTCCTGTCTGGGAACCTGACGATTCACTGGATCCAACCGCACTTAGGCCCGAGCGACCACGGCGCAAAGCAACCACCGAATCGTCACCTGCAAAGCCGGCTAAGGCTCAATGGGATGTACAGCGGTTTGTTGAAGCGTTTGTGAGCCAGACACCAAAAACAATCGCAGCGATCATTCGTGCTGCGATCGCAGAGAACCTGTCCGAGCGTAAGGCGACCAAGCTGCTCAAGGAAGCTCATGACGAGGGGCTAATTTACAGGTGGCAATTTGGGGCAACACAGCCTGTTCAGATCGCAACCATACCTAAGCCGGAATCATCTTTTTGAGCGTGTGTGTTCTGCACACGCACCCCCCTAGTACCCCCCGGTGCGTGCGCGAACGCACGCCCGGGGCCAAGGTGCGTGTAGCGTACTCAAAGCACACAGGGGGCGCGAGAGCAACATAGCGCGTCGGTTGGTCATTAGGTACTTGGACAAAAAGCTTCGACGAGGACTGGCGTGGGAACGGTCGCAATATGAGACAGAGTTTGTTTTGGTTGTCGGGAATTTGAGTTTGGGCGTTTCTACGGCCAAGAGATAAATCATGACAATTCTGCCCCACATTCCGAATCGTCGCCTTGAGTTCGTTTCAACCGCATGGCTCCATGTGTCACTTCGTACAGAAAAGACTTTTTTCCAAACACACGGAGACCAACCGATGGCCAAGAGCACCAAACCAAAGATCAACGCCGAGGCCGCCTACGAGAACGCCCACCTGGTGGCCCAAGACCTCGTAACGCGAATCGGCGAATTGCTGTTCGACCTGCCCGCACCGGGCAACGACGAACATCCAATCAATTGGGGCCACGTAGGTGACCTGAGCGAGATCAACAGCCGCCTCTCGGCGGTGATCGCTTTCATGACCGGAACCGAGAAGTAGTAACCCCCAACCCAAACGGAGACCACGAACATGACCATCGACCAACTCATCGAACGCCTGGAAGAGTATCGCGACCTCATCGGTGGCGATGCTGAGGTGCGACTGATGACGCAACAGAATTGGCCCTTTGAAAACTCGATCACTGGCATCTGCTCGGGAGAAGAGATCAACGATGCGGCCGACGAAGATGACCCGGATGACGACGGCGATGTAGACGACGATGCGGTGCTCTACATCGTCGAAGGCCAACAACTGGGCTACGGCACCAAACGCGCTTGGGAGATCGCGAACTAACGCCGAAACGCCTGCGGGCGTCGTCCGGCGGTGGTTCGCCGGGCCTGATGATGGCAGCCAACCCATTCGAACAACGGGAGACCAGACGATGACGACCAAGACGAAAACCACCAAGGCCACCACGACCGCACGTAACGCGAAGAAGGCGACCAAGGCACCAACGACCAAGATCGCGACCAAAAGCGCGCCAGTGGCCAAACACGACGCCAAGGAATCGGCACCCGAGGCCAAGAAGACCAGCCAGATCGAAGCCGCGATCATGGTGTTAGTCAAATCGAACGTAGCTAGGAATTGCAAGGCGATGGTCGAGGCTATGCAGGTCGCGGGTCTTTGGTCGACGCCAAACGGCGCAACACCTGATGCGACGCTCTATGCCTCAATTCTTCGCGAGATCAATACCAAGGGAAAGGACTCGCGGTTTCGCAAAACCGATCGCGGCCACTTTACCTTGGCGAGTCGGTCGTAACCAAAGCCACGTTCAGGTTTTTCATCCCTTACTTCATGGAGAATCGAAATGAAATCTACAACACATGTTTGCTTACTGAAGCCACGAGAGGCAGCGGATGTGCTCGGGATCTGCGAGCGCAGCCTTTGGACTCTAACTCAGCGTGAGGAATTGCCATGCGTTCGGATCGGGCGATCCGTTCGGTACGACATGGCTGACCTCGTCGCCTTCATCGAGGCCAATAAGAACAAAGCGAGCAAGTAGCCTGGCCGTTGGCCTTGGCGCAACATGATGATCCAGGGGGATCGATGATTTCCCTGGTGCCGACAATCGGAACCGAAGATTGATAGGTGGATGGATACTATGGCAAGTGTAAATCGGGCAGAGAACGGCGGTTTCCAAATTCAGTTCGTCGGCACCGATAAACGTCGGCGCAGTGTGCGATTGGGAATCGTGAAGCCCAAGATGGTTGAGATGGTCAAATTGCGCATTGAGCAAATGGTGGCCAATCAAAAGGCCGGCGTCCTATACGATGCTGAACTCACGCAATGGATCAATGGCATCCCTGATGCATTGCACGACAAATTAGCTCGCGTAGGGCTCGTCGATCCTCGACAGATGCATAGAGCCATGGGACTCAAAGATTTTCTCGATGATTTCGTTAAGCGTCGTAGCGACGTTAAACCAGCGACGCTCGAGGTATGGAAGCAACCGATCCGCAATCTGATCGCGCATTTTGGTCCCAAGAAAGACATCACCAAAATCAGTGAAGCCGATGCGATGGACTTTCGGCAGTACCTGATGAACTCCAAGTTAGCATCTGCGACGGTGGCAAAGCGGTTACAATTCGCCCGAACGTTCTTTCATGATGCGCGACGCCGAAAGCTGATCGCCAGCAATCCGTTTGCTGAAGTATCAGCCAAGTCCGTAGTTCGGCTCGACCAGCGCCGATTCGTCACTCAAGAGGAAACAACCAAACTGCTGGATGCGTGCCCCAACCACCATTGGCGTACGATCATCGCCTTGGCCCGGTATGGAGGGTTAAGGTGTCCATCAGAGGTGCTATCGCTACGCTGGCAAGATATTGATTGGGACAAGCAGCGAATTAATGTCCCATCCCCCAAGACAGCGCATCATGGCAAAGAGAGCCGGATGATACCGCTGTTCCCCGAGCTCCAGGTCGCGTTAGAAGAAGCATGGGAGTTAGCACCCGAGGGAGCGATCTATGTGGTAGATGAGCATTATCGCAAATCTTCCAATGCATCGAACGGGTGGCGCAATTGCAATCTCCGCACAAACTTTGAGAGAATCATAGCCCGAGCCGGCCTCGTACCGTGGCCCAAGCTGTTTCATGCCTTGAGATCAAGCCGGGAGACCGAATTGGCCCAAGATTTCCCAATCCACGTCGTCACGGCGTGGCTGGGGAACACGCCGACGAT
>JBJTAQ010000693.1:0-2328 GCA_046090945.1 Pirellula sp. | reverse complement strand
ACCCTCAAGCTCACAGCGATCCGATCGCCACCCTACCCTTCGTGGGAAAAGTATCTCAGATTCGATTAGCTCCCGACGCCAAACGCTTGGCGATCGCAGGCGGAATTCCCGGACTGGGTGGTATGGCCCAAGTCATCGAGTTTGACAAAGTCCTCAACGGCACCGGTCAAGCAGACTCGAGTGTGAACTCGATCGAGGGGCATAGCGATATCCTCTACTGCGCTGTGCTGCATCCGACTCAACCTTGGATCGCCACCGCCGGCTACGACCGTGTCATACGTTTATGGGACTACCCGTCAGGCACCCTGCTTCGAAGCTTTGAAGGACATAACGGTGCGGTCTACGATCTTGATTTCGATCCCACGGGCCGAGTTCTAGCTAGTGCTAGTGCGGATGAGACGATCAAGGTTTGGCGTGTCGAGTCGGGCCAAAGGCTCGATACGCTAGGCCAGGGCGAAGCCGAGCAATTGCGGGTGAGGTTTTTGAGAACCCCGGATAACAATCCGGAAAACATCGACATCATCGCGACTGGAGCCGATCGACGTATCCGTCAATGGCGACTGCCATCGCTCGAGCAACCATCGGTCAGTCCCATGCTCCATTCGATCTTTGCTCATGAATCCACGATCCACCAACTTGCACTATCCACCGATCAAAAGCTCGCATGCACGGCCGCCCAGGATGGTACCATCAAAGTATGGGGGACGAGCAACTGGGATCTGCTGGCCGACTTGACACCTTCGAACGATTTGGTGACATCGATCCAGTGGACCGCGGATTCCTCGGGTCTTCGTTGGACAACGCTTGCCGGAGAGCTTAAATCACACTCCTTTAGCGATGGGATCGCTAAGGCGGATCGTGGACAATCGATTCAGCAGCAGCCCAGATCGCTTGGGAAAGCTCCATTGTCCTTGTCGAAATCCACGGAGTTCGTTGCGGTCCTGGAGTCTGACTCGGGTCCTCGCTCGGTTCATACGCCGCAGGTTTTAACTCCACCTGCGAAAGTCACCGGAGTCTTGGCCGATCGAGACGTTTCCATGGGAGGAGACTGGTACGCTTTTGATTGCAAGAAGGGCGATGTTTGGTCGATTGAAATATTCGCATCACGCGATAAAAGCCCACTGGATAGCCACCTGGAAATCACGGATGAGAACGGTCGACCGATCTTGCGTACAAGGCTCCAGGCTGTTCGCGAATCGTACTTTACGTTTCGGGGCAAAGATTCCACGACCATCGATGATTTTCGGTTGCATCGGTGGGAGGATATGCAACTGAATGAATGGCTCTATGCCGGCGGAGAAGTCGTGCGGTTGTGGCTCTATCCGCGGGGCCCCGATTCCGGGTACAAGGTGTATCCTGGATTCGGCAACCGCTTCACTTATTTTGGGACATCTCCAATTGCCCATGCGTTGAACGAACCGGCTTGGATTGTTCGCGAATTGGGGTCGGATCAACCACCCCTGTCCAACGGTCTTCCGGTTTTTCCCATTTACTACTCCAACGACGACGATCCATTTCGGCGGGGCGGAAAAGATTCCGCGATCGAATTCCAAGCTCCGCACGACGGACGGTTCTTAATCCGACTTCGAGACACACGAGGGCTTGCGGGCGAGGACTTCAAATACACTCTGTCGATCACCCAACCTAAGCCCAGTTTTGTGTTGAACCTAGAGACCAAGGAGGTTGCCCTACGGCCTGACGTTGGCGCGGAATTCGTTGTTGCTGCAGAGCGCTTTGATGGACTTGATGGGGAGATTCAAATCGAATTTGAGCAGGTCCCTCCCGGAGTTCGGGTCATCGGTCCGTTGACGATCGAGCAAGGCCAATGGAAGGCCATTGGGCAAATCCGAGCCGAGGGGACATCGCTGGCAGATTTGCCCAAGGAGTTCGAGATCACTCTGGTGGCCAAAAGTCGAGTCGCGGACACAGAAATCGTCGCCGAGCAGAGACCCAAGCTGCGTGTGAAGGTCAACGACAAGCCGACAATGAAGCTGAAGATCGTCGGCATTCAAGATCCCGATGATGCCCCGGCAATTGGCAGTTTGAAGATTCGAGCAGGACAGACGATATCGGCCAAGCTGGTGATTGAGCGGGGCGAGTTAGCTGGCGACATCGCCTTTGGTGGGGATGACTCCGGGCGGAATTTGCCCCACGGATGTTTTGTTGACAACATCGGGCTCAATGGGCTGCTGATTCCAGCCGGACAGACCACCCGCGAGGTTTTAATCACCGCAGCTCCGATAGTCCAACCTCAACGCCGAGTTTTCCATCTTCGAGGAAATGTTGATGGCAATCCAACCAGCTTGCCAGTCGAATTGATCGTCGAGT
>JBJTAQ010000692.1:0-3588 GCA_046090945.1 Pirellula sp. | reverse complement strand
CGATCAGACCCCCGACGAACAGTGCGTTATCGCGAATCTGCTCTGCGTCCAATCGCAGGCGCGGGGCATGGGCAAGCAATCGATTCTCGGGATCTCGTTCAAGCGAATCCTTGGTAATTCGCGAGCTCTGTTTGAAAGTGGCCGACGTCAACATCAATCGCATCAAACCCTTAATGTCCCAGCCGGTGTCTTCAAAATGCAGTGCAAGCCAATCGAGCAATTCCGGATGCGATGGCGTCTCCCCTTGAGTTCCGAAATCGCCACTGCTCTTGACCAGTCCCACCCCAAAGACCTGTTGCCAATATCGATTCACCGCAACTCGGGAGGTTAATGGGTGTCGTGGAGAGACCAGCCATTTAGCTAGATCCAATCGGTTGAGTGGACGTCCCTCAGGTTTGCTGATAGGCGGCAATACGGAGAGTACACCCGGCTCGACCTTTTCACCCGGCTGGTTGTACTGGCCCCGCAACATGACAAAGCTTTCGCGGGGAGTCGGGTTGTCTTTGTAGATGAACGTACTAGGTATCGCGTTGTAGAAATTGTCCCGTTCGCTGCGAGCGCGATCCAAATCCCCAATTGGCTCGGCAAGTTGAGGCTTGGTCTCTACGCAAATCCTCGCCAAATAATGTTCTTTCAGTCGCGTAATGCTGGCCGCATCTGGAGCAGGATCGGGGCCCGCCTTGGCGATGTTGTTCAAATCTCCCGGCAGACCCGGCGTATCTTTCCCCTTGGCCGCCTTCCACCAAGCCACAAAAGACCTTTGAGGATCGTTTGCCGGATCGCTTACTCCGACAACACCGATCTTGTCCCAGTAAACCGTTCCGCCAAATTGGGTAGTCGCAAATCCCGTGAGATTGTCACCCGCATTCAAACCGACCTTGTCGGCGGAAACCTCTAATCGAACCCATTCTCCGGCTTTCGGCAGCGCGCCCATGTGAACTCGCTCCGGGGTGTTGGCTGCACCCCAAGGGATCACATCATAATCACCCCAGACGGCTCGGTGCTGCCAACCGCTTCGGTGATACTGCAGCATCACAGACTTAGGCGGGTTCGCCGGGTCGATGTACACATAGGCAAACAGGGTCGCCTGCGTGGGGACCGTCAGCGGAATCTTGGACTGATCCCAGACATCCTGTGAAAGACCCGGGTCGGAACGCTTCAAAGCACGTTTGCCACTCAAAACCTTATCGCCTTGTTCCGCCGTTACAAACGTCGTGGGATGACCTGGGGATGCCGCCACGTTCCCCCCTTGAGGATACTCATCCTCCATCCAAACATTCTCCGTGCTGGATGCTTGGGGTCTGGGTTCGGCAAGAGCAGGATCGTTGTAAACCAGCTTGGAAACCAACTCATTAAGCTTTGCCTGAGCCGCAGCGATCCGCTGATCGTATTGGGCTAGCTTTGCTTTTTCATCGTCAGTTTCCAATTTGAGCACCGGGTTGGTCAACAGCGCATTGCCATCCATCGCCGGGTCCGCGGAAGCGTTAAAAAACGCATACATCGAGTAGAATTCTTTTGTCGGAATCGGATCGAATTTATGATCGTGGCAGACCGCACATCCTGCAGTCAAAGCCATCCATGTCGAGGCCATCGTGCTCGTGCGATCGACTGCATAACGGTAGTAAAACTCCGAATCGATCGATCCACCTTCGCTGGTCGTCACGTTGCAACGATTAAAACCGGTTGCAATCAGTTGGTCGATCGTCGGCTTTTCCAACAGATCCCCGGCAAGCTGTTCAATGGTGAATTGGTCGAACGGAAGGTTCCTGTTGAAACTCCTTACCACCCAATCGCGATAAGCCCACATCTGACGCTCGTTGTCCAAATGCAAACCGTGTGTGTCGGCGTACCTTGCGATGTCCAGCCAGTGCCGAGCCATCTCTTCCCCGTATCGGTTCGATTGCAAGTACCGGTCGACCATCTTCTCATAAGCATCTGCGGAATCGTCCGACAAATAAGCGTCGACTTCTTCGATCGTCGGAGGAAGCCCGGTCAGTGTAAAAGCGACTCGGCGAATCAACGTCGGCTTGCTCGCAGGTTCGGCTAACTTCCAACCCTCGGACTCAAGCCGTTTGCCGATGAACGCGTCTATTTGGTTCTTGCCGCCACTCGCTTGCGGAGGCAGTGGATGATCCACCAGCGGCTCAAAGGCCCAATGCTTTTGGTATTGTGCCCCCTCCTTTATCCAACGACCAAGCAGTTCGATCTCGGCGGCCGTCAACTCTTTATGGCTCTCCGGCGGGGGCATCTTGATGTCCGGGTCCGTTGCATGGACTCGATCCCACAACAAGCTCGCTTTGGGATCCCCCGGTACAATTGCTCTTTTTCCATCCCGCTCGAAACTTGCGCCTTCGAAGGTATCGAGTCGCAGACCCGCCTCGCGCTTCTTCTCGTCGAAACCGTGGCACGCAAAGCACTTGTCGGCAAGGATCGGACGAATGTCCCGGTTGTAGCTGATCGGATTCTCTGCAAGAACAACCTGGGAAATCAAAACCAGCCAACCGAAACAGGTGGCCCGCGTCAGAGCAATTGTCATTTTCCACACCCATCGAGGGGATCGAGGCAGGGTTTAAAGGGGGGAACGAGCACTGTGAATGCCCGAGAATCTCCGTCAATTGTAACCGATTCCTCAGTTTCTCAAAACTGCCAGCCCCTTTCGAGCCTGCAGTTATCGGCCAAGAGTTAACGATTCGGATCGGCAGATTGCAAGCGCAGCAGCAATTCCAAGGCTTGTGCGTAACGCGGCGATTCCTCCAAAGCCATCAAACAGTGCCTTCGAGCTTTGTCGGATTGCTGGCCGGCCTTATGATAAGCCACGGCGAGTCGATAATGGAGCTGGGCCGGATCGAGTGGATCTAAATGGGTCAAGGCCTGCAAACTGCTGATCGCAACTTGAGGTTGCCCTAGTTTCTCACAAGCCTCCGCGAGGTGCTCCAAAGTCGAGGTTTGCATCGGCTGAATTTCCAGCAACGAATTGCAAGCAGTCATTACGGAATCCCAAGTTTGCAATTCCCTTTCGATCTCGATCAACCGCTTGCGAGGAGCACTAGCATGGGGATCTAATTCGATCCATTGTTGCAACGCCAAACGTTCTGCTTGAATGTCCTTTCGCTCGCGGTGGATAAGCGACTGTTTAACCAAGGCGCTCGATTCAGTTGGATCGCTAGGCCAAGCGTCATAGAGAGTTTGAGCGATCGCAAGTGCCTCAACCGAGTCTTTCTTGCTGATGCTCTGATCCAGTTTCCTGTGCAAGGCGTGATAAGACTTTGGATGGGATTCAAGCCACGTCGACCAACTCTCCTCCTTGGGTATCAATTCAAAATCCAGCTGCGGGCCGATCGATGCCCCCTTGGACTTGGCGAATGCCTCAAAGGCTTGATCGATCCCATCAATACTACCGGATTGTCGAGCCAATGCGTCTGCTATAGGTAGTCCATCTCGTAAATCCGCAAGGAGCTTGAGTAACCCCTCGTGTCCGAACTGTTCAACCCAGAATTCGACGACAATCGAAGCGACGAAATAGGCATACTGAAGATGCAACGGGGATTTGGGTGCTAGGAACATTCGGCTCATCCTGCTCGGAGGTTC
>JBJTAQ010000691.1:0-1301 GCA_046090945.1 Pirellula sp. | reverse complement strand
GAAATCGATGTCGATATCCGGAGCTTCGTTCCGTTCGCGGCTGATGAATCGCTCGAAGAGCAGGTCGTAACGGCTTGGATCGACGCTCGTAACGCCCAGGCAGTAGCAAACGGCGGAGTTGGCCGCAGATCCACGGCCCTGACAGAGGATATCCCTCGATCGAGCGAAGCGAACCAGGTCCCAGACCGTTAAGAAATAGGGTTCGTAGTGGAGGTCTTCGATAAGTTTCATTTCATGGCGAAGCATCTCGACGACCCGCATCGGGACTCCCTTGGGATATCGGCTTTGGGCACCCTCCCAAGTCAGCTTTTTGAGATAGTCGATCGGTCGCATACCGTCGGGAGACCATTCGGTCGGATACTCATAGCGCAGAGAATCGAGACTAAAATCGATCCGATCTGCGATTGCTAAAGTGTTTGCGATGGCTTCGGGAACCTGGCGGTAAAGTTGCTCGATCTGCTCGAGTGTCCGCAGCGATCGCTGAGCATTCGAGGGTCGGAAACTGGCAACTTGATCGATCGTCGCTCCGGTTGCGATCGCTTGGAGGCAATCGTGCAGGATCATGCGTTGGGGTTGATGGTAGAGGGAACCACCGGCGGCGACGATAGGCACACGACTGCGATTGCTGAGTTGGACGAGCATCTGCAGTTTCGCTGCGTCGTTTGCTTCGAGGTGCAAGTGGCTGACCAGGTAGCCTCGACTCTGAAACAATTCGCCAAATCGCAACATCCATACGAGCCAGTTTGCAGTGTCAGACGGTTCGAATGCATGGCCCGCCGAGCACCAAGCTTGGGTGGGTATCGCAGGGACTTGCAAGGGGCTTGGCGCGGGTGGCTCCTCCTGAGTTTCCATCCGTGAGTCGGCCGGATCGAGTTCATCGAGTTTGCCCCAGTCCAGAACGCGCGACAGGTCGGGGTTAGGAAGAGAGGGGATCAAGCCAGCCAGGAGGTGCTGGCTGTGGGCTGCGATGTCGTGCCAGGAGAGCTGGGAGAAACCTTTGGGGGCCCGCAATCGACCGATGCTCAGCAATCGGCAAAGATCGCCGTAGCCCTGTCGATTCATCGGCCAGACGACCAAGGGTGGGCCATCGATCGGGTTGAGTTCGCAACCGACGATGAAACGCAGTTGGAGATCTTTTGCTGCGGTGTGCGCCCGGACGATTCCAGCGAGGGTATCGCGGTCGCTGATCGCAAGCCCTTGATAGCCCAAGAGTTTCGCTTGTTGAACAAGCTCATGGGCGTGCGATGCGCCTTCGAGGAAGGAGAAATTGGACTTGCAGTGAAGTTCGACGTAGGGAGGCA
>JBJTAQ010000690.1:0-10941 GCA_046090945.1 Pirellula sp. | reverse complement strand
GCAAGGGTCTGGATGGATGTGGCCCGATACTCGGACACCAAAGGTTATGTCTACGGTCGTGAAGATCGAACCTTTGTGTTTTCGCGAGCGTATCGAGACTGGCTTGTGCGAGCCTTTGCAAATGACCTTGCCTACGATCGATTCATCGAGCTGCAGTTGGCAGCAGATCACTTAGTGCCTGCCGGGTCACCGGATCTAGCCGCCCTTGGGTTTCTTACTCTCGGACGCCGGTTTCTTGCCATTCAATACGATATCATCGACGATCGGATCGATACAACATTCCGGGGGCTCATGGGGCTGACGGTCCAATGCGCACGCTGTCACGATCACAAGTACGACCCGATCAGCGCCAAGGACTACTATGCGTTGGCAGGTGTTTTTCAAAGTTGCATCGACTTGCGCGAGGAGATCCCGAGCCATATGGCGACTCAGTCCGATGAGTTTCGCAAGGGCTTGCAAGAACGCCGAGATAAGCTCAGGGAGGTGATTGCCAAGCATCGTGCAGAAGCCAATGATCGGATCGAGAAACGCTTTGCGGATTATCTTGAAACGCAAGTTCAGCTCGAAAAATATCCTGAGGGGAACTTCAACCAACTCTCGACCAAAGAGGATCTGATACCTGCTGTCGTTCGCCGTTGGGAGTGGTACCTGGGGCTGCCATCGATCGCTGAACATCCGGTGATGAAAGTCTGGACGGAGCTATCTAAGCTCCAGGAGGAGAATCCGACGGCAAGTTATGAGACGCAAGCTGCGGCGGTTCTCAGCAGGTTGCAATCGCAACCTCAGGCTTGTCATCCGGATGTGCTCAAGGAATTTAGTACTCCACCGAAGAGTCGCCGTGAGGTCGCCGATCGGTACGGTAAAATCGTCTCGGAAGCGGCGGCAAGATGGCAAGCCGAGTTGCAGCGCCGTGCGACACCGGAGTCTCCGGTTCCAAGCAGCTCGGAGGATCCGCAGTTCGAGTCGCTCCGCAGCTTGCTCTTGGATCGGCAGTCGTGTTTCTACATACCTGACGAACCAATCGATAGCACCGAATGGTTATGGGATAACGGTACATGCGTTGAGATTTGGAAGCATCAAGCGGAAATCGACCAATGGCTGATGAAGGCCGACGACAGCCCGGTCGAGTTGGGTGTCCTCCGGGATCGCAGTTTGGTCAGCGATGCTCGGATACTCAAACGGGGCAATGCAAATCTCAAGGGTCCGTCGGTGCCACGCGGCTATATTGAGTTTTTGCAATCCAGAGGACAAGCCGATCTGCCCGCAGAGGCTCTGAGCCGTAGCGGTCGGTTAGAAATGGCCAGGCGTATCGCATCGAGTGAGAATCCACTCACGGCTCGCGTGTGGGTCAATCGGGTCTGGCAGCAGATTTTTGGAGAGGGGCTCGTGCAAAGCGCCAGCGATTTTGGAATCCGATCCGATGAACCTTCGCATCCGGAGTTGCTCGATGCGTTAGCCATCGGCTTGATCGAGCATGGGTGGAGTACCCGCTGGTTGATTCGCGAACTCTTGACCAGCGACGCATTTCGCCGATTGTCCCTGGGCGATTCGCCTCGCGGCGAGGAAATCGATCCTGCGAATCGTCTGCTTTGGCGAAGTCATCGTCACAGGCTGACTTGGGAGGAGTCTCGCGACTCATTGTCCTGGCTCAGCGGATTGATGATCCTGAGGGTCAGCGGCAAATCGGTCGATCCCTTGGCCAGCGATCTGCAGGCGCTATCGCGCCGGACGCTCTACACCACGATCGACCGACAGTATCTACCGATGACTCTGCAAAATTTTGACTTTGCCAATCCAGACATGCACAATCCGAAACGCTCTGAGACGGTCGTACCCCAGCAAGCCCTCTTTTTACTCAACCATCCGATGGCGGCTCAAGCCTCGATGAGATTGGTCGAGTCGCTCGAGCGGTCCGAGTCCGGGCCAATGACCGATCAGACCTATATCACGGCCCTGTATCGCCGTGTCCTGCAAAGAGATCCGAATCCCTTCGAGAGATCCAAGGCTCTGGAGTTTCTGCAGGAGAGCGATCTGGCGTCCAAGTCCGAGGGGAGTATTCCGGGAGGCTTGTCTCCCCGGGCCCAGCTTGCCCAAGTCCTTTTGATCGGCAACGAAGCGACTTACATCGACTAAAGAGATGGATATGCAGCGTATGTTACCCAATCGACGAGAGATACTCAGTTCCTCTGGCCTCGGGCTCGGTATGCTCGGACTGAGTCAACTGCTGGCCGGCGAATCGTTTGCACAGGAGAATTCGCCAAATAGCGTTTCTGCTGAGTCCAAAGGGAATTCGCTGCGAACCAAGGCCCCGCATTTCGCACCCAAGGCCAAGCGGATGGTTCACTTCTTTCTCAATGGAGGTCCATCCCACGTCGATACGTTTGATCCCAAGCCCAAACTCCAGGAGTATGCGGGCAAGCCACTGCCGATGAGTTATTTGACCGAGCGCAGGACCGGCGGAGCGTTGCCTAGTCCGTTTCAATTCAAGAAATATGGTCAAAGCGGACTTGAAATCAGCGAGCTCTTTGAAAAGACAGCTGCCCATGCCGATCACATCGCTGTGATTCGCTCGATGGTAGCCCAAGTGCCGAATCACGAACCGTCGTTGATGCTCATGAATTGCGGCGACTCGGTACAGTCTAGGCCGAGTCTGGGCTCTTGGCTGATGTACGGTCTAGGAACCGAAAACCAAAACCTTCCGGGCTTTATCGCCATGTGTCCGGGGGGGTATCCGATCAAGGATACCGCCAATTGGCAAAGCGGTTTTCTACCGGGGGCCTTCCAAGGCACCTTTGTGGATCCAAAGCATGCGCAGCTTGAGAAGCTCATTGAGAATATCCGAAGTCCCCACGCAAGTCTTTCGACGCAGGCAAGGCAATTGAAGCTCATGCGTGAACTTGCAATGCAAGCCCCATTACCCTCAAGCGATTCGAGATTGGAGTCTCGGATCGAGTCCTTCGAACTTGCCTTCCGGATGCAAACCGAAGCTTCGGATGCTTTTGATATCTCGAAGGAACCTCAGGAAGTGCGCGAGATGTATGGCGATACCGTACATGGTCGCCAAACGCTCATGGCTAGGCGACTACTCGAACGCGGAGTCCGGTACGTTCAGCTCTGGCACGGCGCAGGCCAACCTTGGGATCATCATGGCGACATTGAAAAGAACATGCGCACCAACTGTGGGGAGATTGACCAACCGATCGCGGCTTTTATTACCGATCTAAAACGCTTGGGCATGCTCGATGATACCCTCGTGCTCTGGGGCGGCGAATTTGGGAGGACTCCGGTCTCCGAGGGAGGATCGGGTCGAGACCACAACCACTGGGGATTTTCCGTCTGGCTTGCTGGCGGAGGGATCAAGGGTGGATGTGTGCATGGAGCTACCGATGAATTTGGGTTTCGAGCCGAGCAATCCCCGACGAGCGTCCACGATTTGCATGCGACGATCCTCCATTTGATGGGATTCGACCATGAAAAACTGACTTACCGTTACGCAGGCCGGGATTTCCGATTAACCGATGTTCATGGTCGTCTAGTGCGCGAGATACTCGCTTGAGTCCGACAACTCGGTGCATCGAGATAAATCAAGCTCCATACCGCTTGGTATCGTTGACACGCTCTGGGACGACAAATACCTTAAGGCTGCCAAAATCTTTTGCGTTTGCGCATTGTTCAATCAGGAAATCAAAATGTTTCGATCACTGAAGCTGGTTTCGGGCCTTCTAGTCGCTCTGGGGGTGGCACTACAGTACTCCGCAAAGGCGGAGGACTCCGCTGGGAGTTGGCCACAGTTTCGAGGCCCATCCAATGCGCATGCCACAGGGCACCGACCCCCGATGCAGTGGTCCGATTCTGCGAACATCGAGTGGAAGGTCCCGATCGCTGGTTTGGGCTGGTCCTCTCCATCGATCCATCGAGGGGTGATCTACTTGACCACCGCAGTTCCCAAAGGCGAAGGTCTTTCGCTCCGAGCCTTGGCCTTGGATGCCCAGACTGGCAAGACCATTTGGGATGTGGAGGTCAAATCGGTGGAAAAGGCACCGGCGATCCACGCCAAGAACAGCCATGCAAGTCCGACGCCGATTGTTCGCGACGATGCTGTATATGTCCACTTCGGAACCCTAGGGACGGCCAAGCTTCAGCCGGGCGATGGGAAGACCGTTTGGTTGTGTGAAGAGCTCGTTTACCCGCCTATGCATGGCAGTGGAGGCTCGCCGGTTTTATACGACAACAAGCTGGCAATCATCTGCGACGGCAGCACCAATCCCTTTGTCTGTGCATTGGATGCGTCGACGGGCAAGGTGGTTTGGAGGACACCCAGGAGCGTTGCGGCAAGAATCTCTCACTCCTTTGGAACGGTTGCGATTGCCAAGGTTGATGGCAAAGCTCAGGTCCTCGCACCTGGCCCGGATCACCTGGGTGCCTATGACCTCGAAAATGGTCAAGAGTTGTGGAAGATCATGGCTCCGGGTTGGTCGGTTGTGCCCGAACCGATCTTGATCGACGACATGGTGATTTACAACCATGATTATGACAATCCGGAGCTTATGGCAGTCCGATTAGGTGGCCAGGGCGATATGACAGACAAAAGCATCGTATGGCGATCGGCGCGAGGCGCGCCCAGTACGCCGACGCCGTTGCTGGTCGATTCGGAATTGTACTACGTTTCCGACAATGGAGTCGCCTCTTGCATCGATGCTCGAAGCGGTCAGCGGCATTGGATGGAGCGGCTTGGTGGGAACTACTCGGCATCACCTGTATTCGTCAACGGTCACATTCTGTTCCTCAGCGAGGATGGCTTGGGGACGTGGGTCAAGGCATCCAAAGAGTACTCGCTGGTTGGAAAGAACCAGGTGTCGGGAAGAACTTTTGCGACTCCGGCATTTTATCAGGATTCGATGTTTCTGCGGACCGATGAGTATCTGCTAAAAGTTTCGCAAGATAAAAAGTAAGCTGGATTAGGTCCGATTGAAGCGAGGATCGCCAACGGATTCAAAGGAAGTTTCGGATTGGCATGGACCAACGCGATGAGATTCACGAAGCGATTAGACGTGCGAAAGACGCGCAGGTGCTCTGGGAGCAGGTTCCAGTCAGGCAGCGGGCCAAGCGAATAAACGGCTTTGCCGCTTTGGTCGTCAAGCACCGAACGAGGCTGGCTCAGCAGGTTCTTTATCCAACACGAGCCAACTACCTCGAGACGATCACCTCAGAGCTCTTGCCCCTAGCCGAAACAGCAAAATGGCTCGGGGCCAGCGCCCCGCGTGTGCTGAAATCCAGGAGGACTTCCAGGTTGTCCACGCCGATGTGGCTGGGGTCTTTAAGCTCCCGCGTTGAGCGTGTTCCTCGTGGGCTCGTTCTGATTTTAGGTACTTGGAACTACCCGATTTTTCTCACCGGATCTCAATTGCTGCATGCCTTGGTAGCCGGCAATGCCGTGTTGCTCAAACCCGCTCCGGGCTGCGAGCAAGTGACGAGTTCGCTAGCCGAAATGTGCAGCCAGTGTGGTATCCCAGAGGGGCTGGTCCAAGTCATCGGCAGCTCGGTCGATGCCGGGCAGATGGCGATGGAGTTGGGAGTGGATCATGTTGTCATGACAGGGAGTTCCCGAAGCGGACGAAAGGTCCTCGAGCAGTCGATTGCTAATCTTTGCACCTCGACCCTGGAACTCAGCGGTTGCGATTCGGTCCTGGTCCTTCCAAGTGCCGATTTACAACGCGTCACGAGTCTGCTTCGTTTCGGGCTTCGGCTCAATGGAGGAGCGACATGCATCGCGCCGCGACGCGTCTTTGTGCTTGAAGCGATGCTAGAACAGTTTTGCAGTCTACTCAAGGAGAAACTAAGCCAAGAAGCAGAACCTTGGAACACTTGGGTCACCGCTGCGACTTGCAGGCAACTGGACCGTTTAGTCCACTCAGCCTTGGATCAAGGAGCAGCCTTGCTCGTGCCTTGGGAACGAGACATCCAGCAGGGCAGGAATCTACCTTTTCCCCAGGCATGTACCGATTGGGTTTCGACAGGTCAAATCGTGCTCTCGCAGGTCGACCCGAAGATGGATATCTACGGCGTGGATATTTTTGCACCCTTGCTCACGATTGTTCCGGTCCGAGACATCGAACAAGCGATCCAGTACAACAATGCTTGTAGGTACGGTCTTTGTGTGAGTATCTTTGGGAGCCCGACTCAGGGGGCTGAGCTAGCAAGGCGTTTGAAATCAGGTTCGGTGATCCTCAACGACTTCGTCGTCCCAACAGCCGATCCGAGATTGCCTTTCGGAGGTCGTCGGGAGAGTGGATTCGGGGTTACGCGTGGGGAGGAAGGTTTACTGGAAATGACGATTCCACAGGTAATTTCCGATAAGCGGGGCAAATGGCTACCCCATAGCGATTTGCCGCATCCAAGGGATGAGCAACTGCTGGACGGTTTGCTACAATTCCAACATGGCGAGAATTGGATCGAGCGATTCCGGGGGCTAAAGCAGCTAATCGCGTCGATGAAAAGACACAAGAACAAGAAGAATTCATAATGATTGAACGCTCGAAAACGAGCCTGAGGGTGGGGGTCATCGGCGGTGGGTTGGCAGGTTTGGCTTCTGCCTGCACACTTGCGGCCCGAGGCCATCAAGTAACCTTATTCGACAAAAACGCTTGGTTTGGCGGGAAAGCCGCAGTCCATCACCAGGATGGGTATCGCTTTGATATGGGGCCTACGATTCTCACGATTCCATCGGTCTTGAAAAGGATTTTTGGAGAAGCGGGGCGCAAGCTTGAAGACTACATGGAGTTGGTCCTCTTGGATCCCCAGTGGCGATGTTTCTTCGAAAAAGGGGGCGTCCTGGACCTGGTTCCCGATCCGGTACAGATGCGGAGGAATCTGGAAAAATTTTCTGCGTTGCTGAGCGTTCCTGACGGGTACGAGAAATTCATGAAGGTTGCCTCGAACCTTCATGAAGTATCCGACAAATTTTTCTTCTGGAAAAGTGTCGGTGGATTGCGGGACACGATGAAAATCGGCGGTGCGCTTTCGCCGTTGGTCATGGCCGATGTCATGAGCTTGCGTATGGGTAAGTCGGTAGCGAGCTTGGTCCGTAAATACATCCATGACGAAGATGTCGCTCAGATGATCGATCACTTCACGCAGTACGTCGGTTCATCTCCTGAGGCATCTCCTGCGGTTCTTTGCGGGATCGCCAGTATGCAAACCAAAGAGGGGGTTTGGTATCCGATGGGCGGCACCCGTGCCGTCCCGACCGCTTTGGAAAAACTAGCGGGCGAGTTGGGGGTTGTCTTCAAAGCCAGCACCGATGTGGCAAAGATTGAGCACGATGGGAAAAAGGTTACTGGATTGGTCACCACCCAAGGGGATCAATACCAATTCGATTGCATTGTATCGAACTGCGACTCGGTTCGGACTCACCGCGAATTGCTCGAAGGCTCGAAGATTGCCGCCAAGTTCGAGCGCCGACGCAATTATGAACCGGCCTGTTCCGGCGTAGTGTTGTATTTGGGGCTCAAAAAACGCTACGAGCATCTGCTGCATCACAATTTCGTCTTCAGCAAAGACCCTCATCGCGAGTTCGATTACATTTACAACCGCGGACGGCCTGCGCCCGACCCAACAGCCTATGTCTGCGCCCCGGCTTGTACGGAACCTCAAGTCGCACCGCCCGGTGGCGAAGCTTTATATGTTTTGGTCCACACCCCGTATCTGCGGCCAGACCATAACTGGTCCGAGATGCTTCCTAAGTACCGTGAAGTCATCCTCGACAAACTCGAATACACTGGCAAGATGAAAGGTCTTCGGGACAACATCGTCACCGAAAGCCATTTAACTCCGGAAGGCATTCACAAGCGGTATCGCGTACTCAATGGCGCGATTTACGGACTTGCCAGTCACGGCAAGTATTTGGGTGCATTCAAGCCCGCCAATCGTTCGAGCGACCTGCGCGGACTGTATCTTGCAGGCGGTGCTGCACATCCTGGCCCAGGCATGCCTATGGTCATGATGAGTGGCTGGATAGCCGGCGATACGGTCGACCAAGACGTCCAAGCTGGCAAACTATCGATTGCCAATAACTAGTCAGGCCAATACCGATCTACCGCCAATGCCTATCCCACAATCGAAAGCTTGGTTGGTCGATGGGTTTTGCCGCTTTACGGCTAGCATGGTTCGCAGGAATTTCCATTGCTTTGCGATCCAGCTTGCGGATGAATTCCAACAAGGCATCTCCAAAGACCAGTCGCTTGTGGTCTACGCCAATCACATCGGTTGGTGGGACCCCATCGTTGCGATGCTGCTTAGGAAAAAATACTTTGCGGACCGCACTCTCTATGCACCCATCGATGCGAACGCCCTGGAAGCCTACGCGATCTTTAAGAAACTTGGATTTTATGGTCTCAAGCTTGATTCTTTCGCGGGTGCATCGGACTTTCTAAAAACCTCGCGCGAAATTCTTTCGGATCCGAAATCCTCGATTTGGATCACTCCTGAAGGAGTGTTTACCGATTGCCGAGATCTTGATCGTCCACTGATGCCGGGCTTGGCTCACTTGGCCGCCACATCACCTAAAACTACCTTTGTTCCTTTGGCGATTGAATATCCTTTTTGGGAAGAGCCAAAACCGCTGATCGCTTGTCGCTTCGGCGCTCCGATATGCTTTGAAACCAAGACCAGTAAAGCCGAGTGTGGACGATTGATTTTCGAGTCGCTTAGAACCACTCAGAGGGATCTGGCTCAAAGCGTCATGCGACGCGATCTGCAGGGCTTTCACTACGTTTTGGCCCCTAAAGCGAGTCGGCAGGGGCTCTATGACACCCTCAGAGCTTGCAAGGCATGGATCCAAGGCCGACCCTTCGATCCATCGCATGCTGCCGTGACGAATCGTCGTAAGCAGAATTAAAAAAGCCCGAGAGAAGTATTCTCTCGGGCTTTTGATTGTATTTGCGGTCTAGGCTCGCAACCTAAACCGCGCGGGCTTGGAGGCCCGCCGCTCCGGGTGTGCTTATTCAATAAGCTGCGAGATTATTGCTTTCCTTGTTGGGAGGTAACTGCCTCCATGACGCGTTCGAGGTTGAAGCTCCCTGGCTTTTGGCGAGGAGGAAACTCCCGGAAGCTTTGCAACCAATTCCCGACGTATCCTGCAGCTGGGGCAATCATGAACATATGTTCAAGATACCATCGCTGATAGTCCATGCCGATGTCTTGTGCTAACTCAAACGGATCCATTCTCAGGTTGACCAAAGTCGGAGCCCGAAGGACTTCGAACGGCTCTTGCCAGACGTGCATACCGTGGGCTTTTTGAACCAGGAAGGTTGCTTTCCAGTTTCCATATCGGAGAGCCGCCACGCTGCCGTCGTCGGTCCAGTAAATAAACTCCTTGCGAGGCCATTGCCCTTCACCCTTAAGAGCGGGTGCTAGGTCGTAACCATCAAGGTGGACCTTGTACTCGCGGTCCCCAATCTTGCGACCCTTGAGCAAATCCTCTTTGATGGTTTTGTCGCCCGCTGCTACGGCAAATGTAGTGAGCATGTCTTCGTGGGCACCGATGTCGTTGACAATCGTTCCGGGCTTGATCACTCCGGGCCAACGGATCATGCATGGAACGCGGTATCCACCTTCCCATTGCGTGTTCTTCTCACCACGAAACATCGTCGTGCCGCCATCGGGCCAAGTGAAGGCTTCCGCTCCGTTGTCGGTCGAATACATCACGATGGAGTTTTGATCCAAGCCCATCTCTTTGAGTTTGTCGAGCAGGATACCGATTTGACGATCGTGTTCGACCATGCCATCGGCATAGATCCCCAATCCGGTTTTACCAGCCACACCTTCCTTGAGGTGGGTGAAGATGTGCATCTTGGTCGAATTCCACCACAGAAAGAACGGCTTGTTGGACTTCTTGGCTCGCTCCATGAAATCGATCGCCTTGGAGTTGACCTCTTCGTCGATGGTTTCCATCCGTTTGCGAGTCAGGGGCCCGGTGTCCTCGATGCGCCCATCGGCAAAGCTGTGGATAACACCGCGGGGGCCGAATTTTTTCTTGAACTCCGGATCCTTCGGATAGTCCGGATGCTCGGGCTCTTCTTCGGCGTTCAAGTGGTATAGGTTGCCGTAGAACTCATCGA
The DNA here is from genome assembly GCA_046090945.1 of Pirellula sp. Classification (GTDB taxonomy): domain Bacteria; phylum Planctomycetota; class Planctomycetia; order Pirellulales; family Pirellulaceae; genus JBKCUI01. Next base: position 823 of record JBJTAQ010000690.1, on the reverse strand, counting down.
AACCATGGGCCGTCGGGAGCATTTCGTCGCGGTCACCCAAGTGGTTTTTACCGAACTGACCTGTGACATACCCTTGGGCTTTGAGAATCGTTGCGATCGTCGGATCCTCCTTGCGCATCCCCTCAGGAGCCCCCGGCAATCCGACTTTGGTCAGACCGGTTCGAATCGGTGACTGGCCGGTAATAAACGCCGCTCGTCCGGCCGTGCAACTTTGCTGGCCATACCAATCGGTGAACAAGGCACCTTCCTTGCCGATTCGATCGATATTTGGGGTTTTGTACCCCATCATGCCATGGTTGTATGCGCCGACATTGAATTGACCAATGTCATCCCCCCAAATTACAAGTATGTTTGGTTTGCTCTGCTGAGCTTGGCAGGGAGCTTGCCAAGACGCCAAAAGGCAGCATGCGACCGCCATCCATCGAACAAGGTTGGAAATCGATTTCATCGAGGAAAATCCTTCATGGAGTGGAAGAGTAATTGCAGGCCCAAAAAATCAACGAAAGAGCCGATAATAGTATGACGAGATTTCCCCGGTCAACAAGCAGTGTGAGGGTTTCTACTCTAGGTTGATGATCGATGATCGGACAGATCGGTCGGATCGGTCGGATTGATGATCGGACAGATCGGACTGATCGGACGGATTGATGATCGGTCGGATCGGTCGGATCGGACGGATTGATGATCGGACAGATCGGTCGGATCGGACGGATTGATGATCGGACAGATCGGTCGGATCGGTCGGATCGGTCGGATCGGTCGGATCGGACTGATCGATGATCGGACTGATCGATGATCAGTTTAAGAAATCAGCTAGTGCTAG
>JBJTAQ010000689.1:0-2699 GCA_046090945.1 Pirellula sp. | reverse complement strand
CCCCCCCCCCCCCCCCCCCCCCCCCCCCCCACAACCCGTGCGTATCGTGATCAGTGACGGTTGAAGTAACAGTAACTATTTGCTGGAGAAAAGACCATTATGATGATTCGATTTAGAGACCTAGAAGTTCCTGTGGCAGTTGGCCTTTTAGTTCTTTCTGCCTTCTTGGGAATTACGGGATGGAATGGACAGCCATCAAACGGCACGGAGATAACCGGGGGGCAAACGGTGAACGTGCCGATAGACCCCTTTATCTATGAATGGCAAAAGGCATGCGAAGAAGAAAATAATTGCACAGAAACGAAAGCTTGCGCGGCATGGTTTGCGCCGGCTTTTAACGGAGATGTCAGACCGGATCGGTGCGGTTCCCCGAACGCATACCAATGGGAGCCAGTACCCGATGCGCCTACCACAAACTGCAAACCAGCTAACCAAAATATATGTTATCGTTACCTGAACGAAACCTATTTGCCCGGAATATGCGCTACTGCAATTTGGAAATGTGAATGGGAAGTGGAAATGATAAGGGGAGAATTAGTTGGGATTTGTAGACCGAAAAAACAAACAGCTGCTGCTGAGCTCTGGGCGGCAAATTGCAATAGTCTTTTTGTTGGGATCGAATAGCAAACACTATCAGGGTTACTCATACACTGGAGTCTCAGGAATGACTACGAAGTACTCGATGGCGTTTATACTTAAAAAACCCTTACTCCAACTAGCATTTGCTGTATTGTTGGTATTGTTCAGCGCTATTAGAACAGTCAGCATCGCCCAAGATCATGCACCCGAAGACGTGCTACGTAAGATACGACAGGCACTTGATGAATCTTGCTCAATAAACTGCATGAGTTTAAATGGCAGGTTTGTTGACGAATCTGAACGTTACATTTACCCTAATGTAAAAATTGAACGCCTTGGAAGTAAGGTCTTATTCTACGGAGAAAAATTTTTTTTCGATCCGAATGCCAATGACCAAATTCAGGAAAAATCTCGACAACGCTCAAAAAAAGCAAAAAATCTGTTGGATAATCAGATGGATTCTTGGCTGATTTTTGATGGAACCTCGGTCGCTCGGTACGAATTAACAAGGTTCTTGTTTACAAGATCAACCGACGAAGGGGTCGTGAAGTATCACAAGTCTCTTACTCACTTTGAACCTGACAACTGGGATCGCCCTGGCTTTCCGTTCGGTAATTCCTCCGCGTGGGATTTGGTCGGTACGCCTGAGATAGACTATGGAAATGGAGTTTTGGTCAAAATTCAATATGTTCGAGAAAAAGACACGATTCACACTTTCACAGGCAAAATCAGTGGTCCGTTTGCTGAGAGAAAGCTTGTCATTACAAATTTTCGAATTTCATTTGATGAGAAACAGGGATGGCATTGGACCAGATTTGAGAATGAGGGAGGAGTCGGCGAAGGAACCTTAAGAACAGAGCGTGAATGGAAGTTTGCAGATGGCTATTGGTACCCTGCTCGCGGTTCTGTCGGTGACAATAGACCTATAATCAATTTCCAGATCAACGACATCAAATTTGGTCCAGAAAACATAACGTCGTCCTTCACATGGAACGAAAATGACCTTCCAGTAGGAATTCGAATTGTCGAGGGTCCCGCAGGCAGTAGGAATCCAGAGCGATTTTCAGGAGGGAAGGAAGGGGAGCGGCAATACCGGCTAATCGAGAGAGCAAATCTTCTCAAACAAATGAATGAGAAAAAAGAAGGCAGCAAATGATTGCCACCATTCTTTCCCTCCTCTGTTTTTGCCCGATTCTTCAAGCCACTGCTACTTTCAATCAGAAGTCCGACGTATTGTGCGGTGCGGAGTGCTTGTACGTGATCTTGTTAAGTTCCAATAATGAAACTCGTTCGTTTAAGGAGTTCGTTAAGTCCTTGGGAGATCCGCAGCCCTCGGGCTACACGTTGTCGGATTTATATGAACATGCTAAGAACTCAGGGGCGAAGGTAACCAAGCAAACAACCAGTGGCTTGTTTGATGACCGATTTAAGGCTGGGAATATCGCAATCGTTCATCGCAAGCCTGATCATTTTCAGATTCTGTTGAGTGTACGGCAAGAATCTGTCATCATTTCCGATCCTCTTTCGCAGATGCCATCTGCCGTCTCCAAGTCGGATTTCTTAGATTCTTACTCCGATACATGCTTGGTATTTGGCGATTTTCGTCATGCGAGTCTCTTCACAAGCTTGTGGTTCTGGGCTTGCCTGCTTACGCTTGCGACTGGTCTCCTTCTTTTAGCCCGTAGGCTTCGCTCTCGATTTCTGGTCGCAGGACTCATTTCTATGATTTCTTTTCTCGGCTGCAATCGAGTTGAGCTAGTCCCACAAGTTTCCGTTGGGGACACGAGCATTGATCTCGGATCCGTCGAATTGGCGAAATCGGTTCAGACAACATTTGACATACAGAACCAAGGGAGCAGTCCTTTACACATTGAAGGCCTAAGTACAAGTTGCGGTTGTAGCGATGCGAAAGCAGAACCTAATGTTATTCCTGCTGGTGGCAGTGGCAAAGTGTTCATTGCGGTACGACCCAGTCTCACAGGCCCAAAAGAGGTTTCTGTGGTTGTCCGAACCAATGACCCAAAGAATCCTAAAGTACCGTTGCGGTTGCGGTGGGATCTACGGGGTAGGGTGGGGTTTTATATACCATACTTCCGATTAGCATTGAGTCGCTTACATCC
>JBJTAQ010000688.1:0-3499 GCA_046090945.1 Pirellula sp. | reverse complement strand
ACGCAAAAGTGCAGAATGTTGTGACTCGGAGCAGGGCATTTCTCCTTCGGTCGCGGCTTCAGATCAACTTTCGGCAGGAACACCAACCGCACACTTCGACATGATCCACGCACTTACTGCATCTATTTCTTTCGCCGCTCTCTTTGGACCACGCATGCGCAACATCGAGAGACTGCTGTCTATTGACTCGACCTCAATGACTATCCCGCTTGTCATGGACTCAAACATACTAGGTAAGTATCGGTTGAGCAATCTCGTTTGTAGAGCACCGCAGAGCACACTCGACTCATTCGCTTTTTCATCGTCATGCTGGTGACCATTAGTTGCCCAAATCCCTGACGCAACGGCGTCGAAAATCCTGCTTTCATAAGTTGTATACAAATTGTCTGGCACTTCTACACGCAGATTCCCGTTGTCGATACGCCACGCTACTCCGTCAAGAAGACGAAGTTGACTGCCGATTTCGGCGACGCTTGCGTCTTTATCAAGGATGAAGATGTACTCCATGATCTAAAATTTTGCTTTCTGGGGCTTCTCACGGCCCATCAAAAAATCCCAAAACTGCCTAAACGCGTCGTCCAAAGGCGGTGACTCGTCCATAATCTCGAAAATCGACTGACGCGACTTCATCCATTCGTTTGTACTTCGTACAAGCTCGGCTCGTTCGCGATCAGTCAGAGGCCCAGATCGTTTGGAAATCACTCCGCCGGGATCAACGACATAGTTGAAGACCGGGGTCCCAGCATCAACTATCACCATTTGAAAGCCTGACTCAATAAGGTCAGCTCCAACGGCCTCTCGTCCCATCACCTCAAAGACTTCTTCCCCACTCTTTCCATTTGCAAAGGCGTTCCCGCCAGCACCAATGATGAAGATTACGCCGATCGCTCCAGGTACTTTTGGTGCAAATCTCTTTGTGTATTGAAGGAGCGATCCCGCCCTTACTTGAGAAGCGATTGACTCGATAACCTGACCGTTTTGCAGTATCTCTAAAACATTTCCTGCCGCCAGTCTGAATGAATGTCCAGTCTTTGCAAGCTTGCCCATGATATCTCTCGTTCCCTCTGCATACGCAAATCCGTTCTTGAGAGCATCGAATTGCGCTGACGTCAAAGTCGCGCATTGTCCCTTGCTGATTACTTCCGTTGCCCAGTCGGTCCACTGAGCCCAAGCGCCATTCCGGTAGAGCTTATGGTGTAAATCGTGATCCGCAGCATCGACTAAAGTCATGGTAAAAGTTCCCGTCTTTTTGTCGAAAGACTCATGATGCCAAACCTGATTAGCTCCCCGAGAGAATCCCGTCGTGTTTTTTCCAGCTTTTTCGTCAAGAATCCTGTTGTCCTCTCTTCTGTCACCTTGAGGAGTGATCTGATATCGATGCGTTTTGCCGTGTGTATCCTTAATAGGATTGATTAGCGGTGGCTCCTCCCAAAGCCCGCTCGGATCCGTCGCGTAACTCGGATGGTTACCTACGAAGCGATACAGATTCGTATCCCCAGCATCGAAGCTCTTCGGGTCTTTGGACTGCCAGCGGCCAATCGTCGAGTCGAACACAGCAGATTTCCTAGGGACGAATCGGAAAATGGAGTTGCCGCGGATAGGAATGTAGCATGCATGCAGGCTCGCCGTCAAACATTTTGCGTTGCTCCTTGGGCGCGTACTGACTGCAACTGTCTCCATGTCTGCGAACAGGCCGCAAAATGGCCATGTACGCGGTCTGATCGTATACGAATCGAGCATCAACGAAGTAGCAAATCAGTGATCGAAGCATCAACACCTGCTCGCTGAACCGTCGGAGTGCCATGACAGGATAAGCGACGCTGCTAGCGCCGAGTTCTCGCACACAAAAGTGCACAATGTTGTGACTCGGAGCACTACTAATTTTTTTCAGGCGATCCAGAAAACAGCCAGAAAATCGTGTGTTTCCCATATTTTCTGAACGAAACGTCATCGAGCGAACGATCACAAATATCGATTGTCAGCGGAGTATCGATAGACTCAAGTTCTGCGACAACAGCATCCGTAATTTCAACCCTTGGAAAGAGAAATCTCTTACATTTTGGGAAATATCTCAACGCTCTTTTGAGCTCGTTGGTGGAGAGCGGGTCGTTCAAATAATCAACCTTTACAACGGTGTTTAAATATTCCATCGGTACTGCCGTTTGATCGCTTACCTCTAGTACAATCGTGCAGTAAAAACTCTCCATGAGGAATGGGAGAGGGCGTAATTCTTGCAGTATCCTTCGGTTTGAATCCACGTCTTCCCCTAATCTAACAGAAAAAACATCGTCACTCGATTCATAGCTAATTGGAAAGCTTTTTGAACGTACCAAATGGTTTAATTGCCGACGGTACGAAGCCGTGTTCCAAATGCCAAGCGAAATGTACCCTATGCTTAGAACTAGACACACAACTGTCGAATACACGACGGTCCGAACGAGAGGAATCCTTACCAATTCAGCACCAGTTCTTGATTTACAAACTTGAAGTATCCATTCTCGAACATGAAATACGCGAAATTCGCTTGCGTGCGACGAAACGAGTCGAATCGACTTTCGTATAGTAGCCGCCTGTTCGGATCACTTGAATTCTTATCGTAGCTTCCGGTTGCTGCAGGATTGTGTGTACCCATAGAGATTAGCATGACTGTCAAGCGTTCAAGATTCTGAACAAATGATTTGCCGCCAGGATTCTCTGAGAAAAATCCCTTGACGAATCGCCCATCCAGAAAATCCTCGGACATTGCGGGCACGTCGATATTATGATCTCCGTCAACAACCAGTTGCCCTCCTCCGTTTGCGGCAATGTGGATCTCCCTTGCTTGCAGACTTAACAACCTCGCCTTGATCCAGATATCTTCAATTAAAAAGAGTTTGTCGGCACGATGATTGTATCTTGGTAAATGGAGTTGTCCGAGATGATTTAAGGATTCTATTCGATCCGAAAATAATTGGCTTCTTGTCATCGTTGTCCCTGGGTGACGCTCTTTCGCAAACTCATTCAGCCGATAGTAACTCTTCGTCGCAGTCGATGTTTGCCCAGGACCACGTGAGTCTCCGATGTCATAGTAGTCGTTCGTTCGGAACGAAACGAGCTCGCTAAGAATAGCGACCATCAAAACGCCTGCGGGAAGGTCGTTTGCCTTTGCAGCTTGTTTCACCAAATCGCCCCATTCGCGAACGTAGGCTGAAAAGAACTCCTTCGCACGTCGCTTGTCATTAGCCATCCAGTTTTTGACTGTATCCAAACCGAGTTCTTGTTCAGAATTTCGGAAGTTTCCCGCATTCGAATCATATCCTGGGAAAGTCGCCCATGTATGCAAATAAAACCTTTTCATCGACTGGGGATTCGCTGGATCCTCCAACCCACTAGGATCCGTCGCGTAACTCGGATGGTTGCCCACGAAGCGATACAGATTCGTATCCCCAGCATCGAAGCTCTTCGGGTCTTTGGACTGCCAGCGGCCAATCGTCGAATCGAACACAGCAGATTTCCTGGG
>JBJTAQ010000687.1:0-1191 GCA_046090945.1 Pirellula sp. | reverse complement strand
CGTTTTTTGGGGCCAAGCGACTCGGCAGTAGAGGAGTTCTCAGAGCGAGGATCGTAGGCCCCTTGGGCGATCCATTCGAGAATCGCTTGGGCTTCGGGTTGACTCAGAGGAGTCTTCCCAGGAGGTGGCATCCGAACGTCTGGATCGTCGCTGCGAATGACACTCATCAGCAGGCTATTATTTGGATCCCCGGGTTTGATCACACCGGCATGTTGCCAACCGTTTCGATCCGAGAGATTTAACTCCCCCTTGGGTTTTTCTCCTGAGTGGCATTCAAGGCAGTGTTTTTCTAAAATCGGTCGGATCTTGGATTCGAACAATCGCAGCGCGGCAGGACCTGCGTCATCTTGGGGGCTAGCGACGGCCAAACTGCACAGTGCAAAGTTCGCAACGGCTAGCAGGCTGTTGATCGCGCTGTGTCTAGTCGCCATGGATTCGAATTGCGCAAGGGATTGAAGTGTGTGAAGTTGTTTATTGTAGCAGACAGATCGATGATTATTTCCAGGATAGTACGACTTTGCCCGAGTTGCCTTGTTGCATGACTTCAAAGCCTTTTTCGAAGTCGGTGTAATGGTATCGGTGGGTGATGACTGGCGAGATATCTAGACCGCTTTCGAGCATGACGGTCATCTTGTACCACGTCTCGTACATTTCTCGGCCATAGATTCCTTGGATGTTGAGCATGTTGAACACGACAATATTCCAATCGATCGAGATCGGCTCGGAGGGAATGCCCAGCATGGCTATTTTTCCTCCGTGGCACATCGCATCGAGCATGGAGCGAAAGGCGGCCGGTGAGCCGGACATCTCTAAACCGACGTCGAAACCCTCCTTCATCCCAAGTTGCTTCATGGCATCTTCGAGGGACGATTCCTTGGGGTTGATCGCCAAGGTGGCTCCCATGGTTTTGGCAAGATTCAGTCGGTAGGGATTCAGGTCGGTAACCACCACGTGGCGAGCTCCGGCATGTTTGGCAACCGCCGTGGCCATCAGACCGATTGGGCCTGCGCCGGTGATCAGGACATCCTCGCCGAGGCACTCGAATCGCAGAGCCGTATGGACAGCGTTTCCAAAGGGATCAAAGATGGCGGCCACATCCCGGTCGATACCGTGGTTATGGTGCCAGACGTTGGTCATAGGGAGTGCGATGTATTCGGCGAACGCGCCGGTACGGTTGACTCCGATACCTTG
>JBJTAQ010000686.1:0-1209 GCA_046090945.1 Pirellula sp. | reverse complement strand
CCGGAGTGTCGGGCAATTGGTCGTAGACGGTTATCGGATCGATTGGAAATCGGCCGAGCGTCCGTATCTGCGCCGTCGGGTAAGCGTTCCAGGTTTCGAGTTTTCGAATCGCCGAATTTGGCTCGATGAAATCAATGAGTTGGCTGTCGGTAATCATAGACAAGCAGCTGTTGGATCGATTCAAGCCAAGCAACCCGAAGATCGTCTTTTGTATAAGACTTGCTGGAAGCGATGGTCAGAGGTTGAACAAACACAAGCAAGCCGCGAGCACTCCGTTGACATCAAGCACTGGTTAGTTCTTTCTTTAGGCGATAGCAGCATTGCAAAGGGATTGCAAAGTCAACTCCACGACGCTGGTTGTTCGGTCCAAACCGTCTGCTGGAATTCGGAGGACAAAGCTTGGAATGTTTCTTCAGAGGAATTACGCTCAGCTGAGCGTATCGTTTTAATTCATGGTGATCCATCGTCCGAAAAGAGCGATCTGAGTCAACAGAGCGCTGAATTCATTCAACAGCGGTGCGAAGAGCAACTCGGCGTGTTCGCCAAGGCGTTAGAGATTGCGAAAGCAGCACAATCCTCGGGCAGTTTAGGAAGCACCAATAGGCGGGTGTTTTGGTTGGTGACTCAGGGTGCCAGTTTGATCAGCGAATCACCTGCACTTTCCCCGTTTGCTAGTGTGCTTTGGGGTGGGGCCAGGGTTGCATCGATCGAGATGTCAGAGTACTGGGGGGGTTCGATCGATCACGATGGATCATGGGACCGCGCTATAGAGTTCATGAAACGGGAAACCGTTGAGGATCAATTGATCCTGTTGGGTAACGAGGTTTGGGTGCCGAGGCTTCAAAAAGTGAATGTAGTGGCCAACGGACATCCGACTTCTCTGGGGGATAACGTCCTGATTACGGGAGGGCTAGGTGCGATCGGGTTGCGTTTTGCGGAGTACGCGGCATCACAGGGAGCCAAGCATTTGGTTTTGGTTGGCCGCAATGCGCGGCCAGGTGCTGAGCAAATCAGGCGGCTCGATAACTTGAAAAAGCAGGGAGTTTCTTTACAACTGATTTCTGCCGATGTGTCGAATCAGGAGGGGTTTGCAACGCTCGCGGCCGCTTTGAAAGATCAACCGATACATTCCGTGTTTCATACCGCTGGAGTCGATTTACTCGCGCCCATTGCCCAATGGAATTCCGAGGATATTCGTCGTGTGACGCA
>JBJTAQ010000685.1:0-1151 GCA_046090945.1 Pirellula sp. | reverse complement strand
CGGCTGTAGAAGAAGTTACCGGTTGCAGCGACAACTTCGTTGCCGATGATCGTAAAGAAGTGACCAACTTTGACGCTCATATCGCCATAGGCAACTTCTGCGTAAGCTTGTGGCAACGCATGACCGTATTGGCTACCGTGATCCCAGCCGTTATCCCAGTGGTTGTTGGCGATACCGAAAGCTTGGGTGTCTGGTGCATCGGTACCGTAGAGGTAATCGACACGACCACCCAGTCCCAGGCCGTTGCTACCGTCGGCGACCTTCTCGGCAAAGAACCATTGTTGGCCGAGCTGAATTCGTCTTGGATAGGTATTGAAGCTATATGGATTTGCATAGGCGTGATACCCTACGCTAGTCCATCCACCGATGTTGAAACCGGCGACAGGTTGGCTGAAGAGCTTCCACGGATCGGTCAGTGAGCGACCGGTTCCGAGGATTCCCATCCCAAACAAACCGGTCGATCCACCGCACATCGAATCGCAACCACCAGCAGCACCGCTACCAGTGTCGCAACCGGTGTCGCAGCCTTGACCAAGCCCGCTTCCTAGACGACCACCGAGTGCTCCTCCGAGTCCTCCGCAGAGACCACCTGCGGAATCGCAAGCTCCACGGCCGTTGGTATCGCAAGCAGCCCCTTTGTCGCAAGCTTTTCCGTTGTCGCAGGTCGCCGACGCTTGGACGACTCCGCTGTTTTCTGTGGTCTTGGAAGCAGTGGATTTGACCATGCTTGGGGAAGCTTCGTCGTAGTAGCTATACGAAGCAGGTGCGTAACGTGGGGTGGCATTTCGGCTAGTTTGACCGAAGGCCGTACCCGAGATGCAAGCGCTGGCAATCATTGCACTGAGCGCAAGTCGGTTAATCTTCATAGTTCTGGAACTCCTCTCCTGAACAAAATTCGGCGACGCAAAAAGGGTTGATTTCTGGGCCTTCAACACTGACGGACCAATGCGATCGGACATATGCCCATGCCGCCGACTCCCCGGCTTTCTGCCTCCTCCGGTAGAAAGCGATCCGGTTCATCCATGAACACTCCGCTAAAATCAATTGTTCGGAGTTTTCCGTTGGTAATATTCACAGCATTGAGCCTTTATTGAGGTCTGTTTGATACGAAAATACCGAGAATTGTTAATCTGTTAGGGTTATGCAAAAAT
>JBJTAQ010000684.1:0-1326 GCA_046090945.1 Pirellula sp. | reverse complement strand
GTTACTCCAAGGAGTTAAAGCTAAAAATCGAGCCGCTTGAGGAAAAGGCCTCCGATGGCAGAACGATTTACCGAGTCACACCGACTCGGTTCTTTAATTTTTTATGCTTGGAGCCGCCGAGCCATCCGGGCCAAAGCCCGTCGTCGCAGGCGGGCACCGCATACCGGGGCTTCCCATTTCTTAAAAAGCTAAGTCGCAATCGAAGTGAACAAATATACGTTGTCGTGATTCGGAATACTTATATCGATATCGATGTGCTTCAAACGCTCTTGCGGTTCCCAAGGCTTGGAGTCATCGATATTCAGGGATGTAAAGTCGACCCGGACGTTTGGTCTGAGTTCGCATGTCTTCCTGAACTTGAACACATGGCCGTATTCGGAGCGATTGACGAGCAAGGCGAGAGGGATTTTCACTATTCGCTGCCCGAGGTAAAAGCGATCTTCGAGCCGGCTCTGATCGTCCACTCGTCGCCCGATACGGTATAACATAAACCCGTGGCAGCTGACACTTTCCTTGCTGCTGATCGGTCCTATCTCGGGGATAGTCTTGTCTCATGTCAACCAAACGATCGAATTCGTGGTGGGTAGCTCTGTTTTGGTTACTAGCTGTGGTCGCGGTTCTGGGGGTGTACTATTGGCAAATGAATCGAGCGAATCCGAGGGACCAAGCTGGAGGAACAGCGGCGGGCACCGAGGACAAGTTTGAGAAGCTTGTTCGCGCGGCGGCCTTGCTTGAGAATGTGCGGTACGACCAAGCGATGGAACTGTACGATGAGTTTCAGGGGCAAGATCGAAGTGTCGGCGTGCTGAAGAACCGAGCGATCGCATCGCTGGCGAATGTCAAATACAACATCGATTTAGCACAAGACCCCAAGAACGATATCGAGCGGCTTCGCACAAAACTGCCAACGCTTTTCGAAATCTCATCCAGTGCGATCGCTGAGTACATGCGGGTGGCTCCAAATGACCCGATCGGATGCCAATTGAGTGTTCTGAGAGATGTCCGTTGGATTGCCGTCCTGGCTGCCGCCAATCCCATCATCGCCGATGAGGAGCAATCCAATCTGCTAAAAAAACTTGAGAAGTTTGTCGAAAGGTTTCCTGGCAACGCTTTTCTTGCCACTCAATACAACAACTCAGCCGAGGCGATGAGCGCCTTGGACCCAGACGTTTTGAACAAGACCGTCGGTCCACTCAAAAGCGCCCATCAAGCAAACCCTCGGAATATCTATCTGCTGTGCCTGCTCATTCAGAGACTCGTTCAACTCAAGGACCCGTCGGTGCTCGATTACGTCGAGCCGCTTGCAAAACTGCTCGAACCCTTTGA
>JBJTAQ010000683.1:0-2332 GCA_046090945.1 Pirellula sp. | reverse complement strand
CCACCATATCATCACGATCGAGGACCCGATCGAGTTCTATCACGATCACAAGAAATCGACGATCAATCAACGCGAGGTTGGGGTCGATGTACCAAGTTTTTCCGAAGCGATTCGCCGTGCGTTGCGTCAGGACCCGGACTGTATCCTAGTGGGTGAAATGCGGGACTTGGAAACAATTTCTGCGGCGATCAGCGCCGCAGAAACCGGCCACATCGTCTTTGGTACGTTGCACACCAACAGTGCCCAAGGAACCGTCAACCGTTTGATCGATGCCTTCCCAGGCAACTTGCAAGATCAGATCCGCACGCAGCTCTCAACCAGCTTGCTCGGCGTGGTTGCCCAGACGCTGATTCCCAGGATCGGGGGTGGCCGCTGTGCCGCATACGAAGTCCTCGTCGTGACCCCTGGTATCGCCAACCTGATCCGCGAAAACAAGACCTTCCGGATCGGCTCGGCCATCCAAACCGGTGCCAAGTTCGGTATGCAGCTTATGGATGACGCTCTGTTTAACCTATGGCGCGATGGCAAGGTCGAGATCGAAGACATCTTGGCCAAAGCCCACCGGCCGGATGATCTGGCCAAACGGATCGTCAACTCCCGTCGCGGTATCGAAGACGAGAAGCCGGAAGAGGAATTCGACCACGGCAACTCCCACTGATCACCGACCAAGTACCACCCATCATCAACCTCTAGCCACTCGTCCCGCACATGTCTCAGCGAAAAATCGGTCAGATCTTTGTCGACATGGGTTTCATCACCGATGAACAACTGCAGTTGTTGCTAGAAGAACAGCAGCAGCAACCAGGAGCCCTTTTGGGCAAGCTGGCCGAGGACATGGCGCTGATCACCGACGAGCAACTGGCTCAAGCTCTCGGCGAGCAGATGAACATGAAGGTTGTGACGCTTGACGACAGCCCGATTCCCAAGGAATTGCTTGAGAAACTGACCGACGTGATGGCCCAACTCTATCGCGTCGTACCGGTCCGATTCGATGGAAATCGCCTCACCGTAGCCACCTGCGACCCCCAGAATTTGACCGTCCAAGACGAACTCCGAACGTTCCTCGGATTGGACATCGAGATGGTCGTTGCGACCGAGCGTGAGATCAAAGCTACGATCGATCGGTTCTATTCGCCCGAGTCGCTCAGCGTTGAGAAAATCATCGCGGACTTGAACGCCGACGAAGAATTGTTCGAAGCGGCCAACAAACTGCAGGGAGACAAGTTTGACCTCGACGGCGCAGAGGCTTTGGCCGATAGCGCGCCGGTCCGCAAACTGCTGAATCTCGTGCTGTTGCTTGCTATCAAGGACCACGCCAGCGACATCCACTTTGAACCTTTCGAAGACGAGTTTCGGATTCGGATCAAAGCCGAGGGAGTGCTCTACGAGATGGTCCCCCCGCCACGGCACTTGGCCTTTGCCATCACGACGCGGATCAAGGTGATGGCGAACCTCGACATCGCCGAGCGGCGACTGCCTCAGGACGGTCGGATCGAGTTGATGGTCGGTGGTCACCCGGTCGACCTGCGTGTGAGCGTTCTGCCGACGATGTTCGGCGAAAGCGTCGTTATGCGGATTCTAGACCGAACGGTCGTGAATCTGTCGCTCGACAAAGTCGGGATGGACGAGACGACCAAGGAGAACTTTCGCCGGATCATGCGTCGGCCCAACGGAATCGTGTTGGTCACGGGTCCGACCGGATCGGGCAAGACCACGACGCTCTACTCGGCGTTGTCGGAGATGAACGACATTGCTGACAAGCTCATTACGACCGAGGATCCAGTCGAGTACGACATCGATGGCATCGTTCAGATTCCTATCGATCACGAGATTGGCGTTACGTTCGCCTCCTGCTTGCGCGCGATATTGAGGCAGGATCCAGACGTGATTCTTGTGGGCGAGATCCGGGATCTGGAGACCGCCGAGATTGCCGTCCAAGCATCGCTTACCGGGCACCTGGTGTTCAGCACGCTTCACACCAACGACGCACCCAGTACGATCACCCGGATGAAGGACATGGGGATCCCGACGTTCTTGATCACGGCGACGGTCGAAGCGATTTTGGCACAGCGGCTTGTAAGGCGGATTTGCACCAAGTGCCGCGAGGAGGTCGAGCCTCCGTTGGAGGTCCTTTACGAGCTGGGGCTCAAGCAAGAGGACGTCAAGGAGCAGAAGTTCTACCGGGGCCGGGGCTGTGACAACTGCAACAACACCGGTTACAAAGGCCGGATTGGGCTCTTTGAATTGATGGTCATGAACGACGACCTGCGGGAAATGATCCTCAGGAATGTGACGACCGATGAACTGCGGGCCAAGGCGGTCGACTATGGCA
>JBJTAQ010000682.1:0-2830 GCA_046090945.1 Pirellula sp. | reverse complement strand
GTCGCTGGAAGTAGCGATCGAGGTTGTAGACAAAACTGTCGTAGTTATCCAAAAGCAGGATCATTGGGTTTGTGTCGCTTTGATACCGGCTTGGAGTAACTCGATGATTCGGTCAGGGTCGTAGACGCAACCACCCCAAGTGCCACCGCTGGCTCTCTGCAGGGCTGCCCACAACCGGGTGTCGATCGGGAGTCTGGGGTCTGGTGCAAGTCCTGGATGGGATGGACGAGAGGCCAAGATCTCGGCTCCTCGCTCGGTTGAAAATCTCGCTCCATCGCATCCGACAAAATCAACGCTTGCAACCAAGCTGTTGCGATCGATTAGGATTTCGATCCAATCGCCATCTTTGAGCTTACCGACCGGTCCACCGGCCAGAGCTTCCGGTCCCACATGGCCGATACATGCTCCGGTACTGACACCTGAAAAACGGGCGTCGGTAATCACTGCGACATGCTTGCCATACTCGAGATAACGCAGGGCACTGGTTAGTTGATACGTTTCTTCCATCCCGGTCCCCATCGGCCCGCAACCGATCAGCACGGCGATATCGCCGGCTTTTAGCGGGTTTGCATGCTGGCCTTTGGCCGCTGCAACCGCCTCTTTTTTGGAGCAGAAAACCCGGGCCGGCCCGAGTTTTCGATAGACTCCGTCGGCATCGATGACACTCGGGTCAATCGCGGTCGATTTGATGACAGAACCCTCGGGTGCGATGTTCCCTCGCGGAAAGCAAACCGTGCTGGTCATTCCCATCTGCTTGGCTTGCTCGGGTGGAATGATGACTTGATCTGGATCGATCCCATCGCGCGAAACGAGCAGTTGACGCATGGCTCGTCGTCGGGGTGAGTCTTTCCATCGATCTAAGATTTCGTGCCAAGTCATTCCGGTAACTGTTTTGCAATCGCATTTGGCGATTCCCATCTCCCGCAGATGCCACATGATCTCGGGAACCCCGCCGGCAAGAAACAATCGTATCGTTGGATGAAACTGCGGTCCGTTGGGAAGCACATCCACAAAGCGACTGATTTTGCGATTCAAGTCGGTCCAAGTCGAAAGGCTTGGACGCTCGATGCCGGCGGCGAAGGCGACTGCGGGGATATGGAGCAATAGATTGGTCGATCCGCCGCAGGCTGCGTGAACGGCGATGGCATTATGGAATGAGTCTTCGCAAAGCACGTCCGCGAGTGTCGCTTTGCGCTGATGCTGGTCCCAAAGGATCTTGGCCGACTGGCGTGCCAAGTCGAGCCATACCGGTTGGCCGCTTGGAGCCAGTGCCGCATGGGGTGCGGTCATCCCGAGCGCCTCGGCCACGACTTGACTCGTTGCCGCTGTGCCTAGGAATTGGCAACCGCCACCGGGCGAGCCGCAAGCCCTACAGCCTGCCGCTGAAGCTTCCTCGACCGAGATCATTCCGTTGGTGTAACGAGCGCCGATGGTTTGGACTTTCCCCAAGTCCTCCTCTGGGCCATGCTCGTTTCTAGCCGGCAATGTAACGCCTCCGGGAACCACCACGCTCGGGAGATTCGATGCGCCGGCCAAGGCGATCATCATCGCCGGCAGCCCCTTGTCGCATGTGGCTACCCCAATCACCCCGCGGCGAGTCGGCAGTGAACGGATCAACCGTCGGAAGACTATCGCAGCGTCGTTGCGATAAGGGAGCGAGTCAAACATCCCCGTGGTCCCTTGAGTGCGGCCATCGCATGGGTCGCTGACGTATCCTGCGAAGGGGACTCCTCCATTTTCATAGAACCACTCGGCTGCGGCTCGCACGAGCAGACCGACCTCCCAGTGCCCGGTGTGATATCCGAGTGCAATCGGTCTGCCATCCTCGCCCCGCAAACCACCCTGGGTGCTGAGCAGCAAAAACTGTGGCCCGAGCATCTTCTTCGGATCCCAACCCATCCCTGCATTCTGAGTCCATCCGAACAGATCACCGCTGGACCAAGTTCGCAGCATCTCATCGGTCAGAGGGAGCGAACCTTGGGGACCAGTCCCAGAGGTTTTCAAGGCTACCTCAGAGCCGGTGTTGGATAAAAAGGAATCAAAGTCGAACGCAGAGGACATAGGATCGGTCCAGGATTATTCAAGTGTTCAGGTCGGCAAGGCCAATGCTTACGCTACTACACGCTAATAATTGATAATGGATAATCCATAATTGGCAATGGATTCCAACTCGTCGGCGTTCAATCCTCTTGAGAAATATGCCTGGGCACTCGTGCATGAGCATCGGGCCATCGAGCGAGTGTGGCTCCCAAGGTTGAATGCTCCCAAGCTTGTATCCGCCTGGCCTGGGGCCAAGTTCGCAAATCAGGAATGACGTACACCCAACTCCTGGTTAGTACCCTCGATTGCTGTGGGCCGGCAAGGATCCGGACATCGATTTCGCGACGCAAGTACAATCCGCTGTCGCTCGATGCGTCATAGCCTTCGATCTGGTCGAGCACCTCGAAGGTTTTCGGTAAGTCCTCAGGTTTAAAGGTCCAAAGTTCGCCGAGCACCCAGTTGTCACTCAAGCCCTGAGTACCCATAGCCTCGGGATCCTGGGGGTTATCGGTCAAGTACAAGCCTGGGTAACTGCCCAGATCCCAAAGCTGGCCTTGTGTGATCGCAGTTTCGATTCGCTCGGGACGCCTCGGCCACATCGAACCGCGTAACTGGTCGCTTTTTAGTGTCCCATAGGCAAACACACTCATGCACTTCACGGTATCACCACGCTACGCAACGGTTCATCATGGGATCGTTCGCAAGCGTTCCCCTTGCAGGAACTTCATGTCCTTGAGACTGATCATGCGGCGGTCTGGGCAAGGTTCGATGATCACATACAAAGACTTTT
>JBJTAQ010000681.1:0-2532 GCA_046090945.1 Pirellula sp. | reverse complement strand
TACCCGCAAGCACGATGTGAGCTTTTCCGATGATCAGAAGAAGGATGCGAAGTAGATGGCAACGGATCGAAATTTCCGTGAAGTATTGCAGCCTTCTCGGCATCCAACACTTGAGAAGCACTAATGCTTCCAAAGAATGATATCATATACCAGTGCCATTTTTACGGGAAAATGAAATGAAGATTGCTGCATCGTTGGTTGTGTTGTGTTTGATTGGTCTTGGCGTGGCGATGGGGGCAAACTACGCATGCAAGTCAAGCTTGAATGCCGAATCGAAGGTTTGTGCCTGCGAAACCTGCTGTCCCGATGGCGGTTGCTGCTGTGAAACCGGCGTTTGCTCTTGTGATGATTGCCAATGCGATTGCTGCGCCGAGGGAGCAACCGGCTGCTTGGCTGGTTGCTGCACCGACAAAGTCGCAACCAACCCCACAGATAAACCAGCGACTTGCACCAAGGGTTGTTGTAAGGAGTAAATGGTCAGCAGGTTTCTGGCGGGCTGGGAAATCACTCTGACCCTGACTCAGTCAGAGTGGGAACGAAACAGGAGAAGCGCAACAGTAACATTGACTCGTAACCGACGGTCAAGTACTATCGATGCAAGGAGTTTAGCTTTGGTTCGAAATCTGCTCGCAATTTTGATGTGTCTTCAAGTGCTGGTCTGTCCAGCGCTCTGCATCGACGTTTGCCAGCTCCACGAACAGGCTAACGGCCCCTCGTCCCATCTGGAGGGTTCTCTCCAATGTCATTGTTGTGGCTCTGACGCGAGTCCTGAGAATGAATCGAACGCTCCCTGTGATCCCTCGTCCGAATGCTGCAATTGCTTTTGCGGTGGTGCTGTTGTTTCGGAGACCGATTCGGTTTACCTTCCGATTCACTTTGCTGTATCAGATGTTGCTACGATCGCACAATGTGCGTTTACGACGGAGCACACTGACTGCGTTCAGCCTGCCGAGCATGTGGCGGACGGGGCGTTGATTTTTGGGCGCGCGATTCTCTGCGCCTATTGCGTCCTTCAAATCTAGCGAATCTCTTTCTTCGCGGCTCAAACGCACGTTGGTGTTTGGGAAAGTCAAATTCATGTAGCTCGTCTAGCGTTCTGTCCGTCTTCATTTAATGAGGGTGCTACAGACTGCGGACAGGGCAATCTACATCGCGTCAATTATTAAACATATGGAGTTAGCTATGATTCGCTATCCCTCCGGTTCCGTTTTGCAGGAACCAGACAATGCACTTAAAAGCCAAAATGGCGGTGAGTCGTTGTTGCCAGCGAGCGAGACGTTTCCATCTACGAAGCCGAACTATACAAAGCAAACGCTGGCGAAATTCCTTAACGCGTTGGGGCCGACGCTCGTTCTGGTTGGATTCGCGGCGGTCTTTTACTTCGGACACCATAACGATTGGAAGATCCCCAAGTTTGGAGCTCTAACTGGAACCGTAAAACCTACAGCCAAGGATTGGTGCGAGGAACATGGTGTGCCAGAATCGATTTGCGTCGAGTGCGATCCTTCATTGATGTCTAAGGGCCCTGACTTTGGATGGTGCCCTGAGCATGGAATTCACAATTGTCCTTTGCATCACCCGGAAGTTGCACAACTCAAAGAGGTACCCAGTGTACTTCCGTCTGACCTTGAACGGGCGGCACGTGCGATGTCCGTCGTCCCACGAAAAGAGAACAATAGTGCCTGCGAAATCTACAAAACGCGCATCCAATTCGCTTCGGTAGAATCGGTTCGGCAAGCGGGTGTGGACGTAGAGTTGGTCGAGCGTCAGCCTATTGCTGAATCGATTCATACCAGTGGGGCGATCGTTTATGACCCAACTCGAAAGGCTAGTTTGGCTTCTCGCGTGGCCGGTAGTGTCTGGACTGTCGAAAAGAATGTTGGCGATTCCGTGGCGAAAGGCGAAGTGCTTGCAATTATCGATGCTGCTGAAGTCGGCGGACTAAAGACTGCATTGATGCGATCACTTGCTGAGCGAAAACTACAAAGTCAAAACGTCTCTCGACTTACCGAAGCCCGAGAAGCAATCGTGGGATCTCGAATTTTTGACGCCCAAGCTGCTTATTCGAAAGCCCAAGCTGATGTCTTGAGTGCGGAACAATCTCTTAGAAATCTTGGCTTGCCCGTGCAAGTGACAGCGTTGCAGACGCTATCCGAACAAGAGGTTCTTGACCAACTGCGATTGATCGGAATCCCGGACTCATTTCGTGCTCGACTCAACGGTCAATTGAGCTCGTCGAATCTGATGCCGATCTTTTCGCCGCTGGACGGTGTCGTCCTCGAACGCACGGTTGCACCGGGAGAAGTAGTCGACTCGACCCGCATCCTTTTTCAGATTGCCGATGTTCGCCAAATGTGGATGACACTGAATGTCCCGCTAGAAAACATGAATCAATTGGCGATCGGGCAAACCGTCACGTTTCGTGCCGACGGAAGTCGCGAAATGATCAAGGGCAAGCTGGATTGGATCAGTACTTCGGCGGATAAAACGACACGTATGCTGCAAGTCCGCGCGGTGCTAAACAATTTCGAC
>JBJTAQ010000680.1:0-8555 GCA_046090945.1 Pirellula sp. | reverse complement strand
GGACTGGAATCCGCAGATCCGCGATTACTCGCGCACCGAGACCTATTATCTGTTCCTCTATATCCTTCGAGAGAACATGGGAGTGCTGCGATTGCTCGATGCTGACTTTTCATTCATGAACGAAAAACTCGCGCGGTTCTACGGAGTCCCTGGAGTTCAAGGGGATAAATTCCAAATGGTGTCGCTCAAAGGTCAAAAAAGGCTTGGGATCCTCACCCACGCGTCGGTGCTAGCCGTCACGAGTAACCCGACCCGAACCAGCCCTGTCAAACGAGGTAAATGGATCTTGGACAACATTCTCGGGACTCCACCACCGCCGGCTCCTCCAGGAGTTCCAGAACTCGAAAAAGGAGAACTGGTCGGTACGCTGCGCGAGCAGCTCGAGCAGCACCGAACCAATCCCGCCTGTGCGGCTTGCCACAAGCAGATGGACCCACTGGGACTTGCTCTAGAAAACTACGATGCTATCGGTCGCTGGCGGTCGACCGATCGAGGTAGTCCAATCGATGCAACAGGGGAGTTGCCGACGGGTGAGAAGGTCCGAAACCCCGGCGACTTGATCCGAATCGTTCGAGACAAAAAATCGGAGCAATTCGTGCGGACGCTTACGGAAAAACTGATGACCTACAGCATCGGTCGCGGATTAGAATACTACGACCGGTGCGCGATCGACAGGATCCTCTCGAACGCATCGAAGAACGATTATCGATTTCAAGATATTTTGCTCGGGATAATCACCAGCGATCCATTCCAAAGAAAAGGCACTAGGGACGAGGAACTCCCATGAAGCAACTCGACAGAAGAACCGTACTGCGCGGCGTTGGAACCGCGATTAGCCTGCCGTGGCTAGAAGCCATGACACAACGGTCGCGAGCCAGTGCACTTGTCGACGACAAGCCAGTGCGGATGCTATTTATGATGGTCCCAAACGGGATCCACATGCCCGATTGGACTCCGAGTTCCGAAGGTGCAGGCTTTGAGCTCCCGAAGACGCTCGAAGTGCTGGCCAAGCATCGAAAGTCGCTCAATGTGTTGACTGGATTGACACTCGATGGAGCTCGCGATCACGGGGATGGACCGGGGGATCATGCTCGCAGCGGCGCTTCGTTCCTCACCGGAGCGCATCCCAAGAAGACCGATGGTTCGGACATCAAGAACGGAATCTCGGTCGACCAAGTCGCCGCGCAGGGGATCGGCCACAAGACGCGATTCCCATCGCTGGAGCTCGGTATGGAGGGTTCCTCGCAATCAGGCAACTGCGATAGCGGGTACTCGTGCGCCTATTCAAGCAACCTCGCTTGGCGGAATGAATCCAGTCCGCTTGCCAAAGAGATGGATCCATCGAGCGTCTTTGAACGATTGTTCGGGACACCGGAAAAGGTCTCCGAGGCAGGACCTGCGACTCCTCGGGCCACGCGTCGCAAAAGCGTCTTGGACTACGCTCTCGAAGATGCAAGCAACCTTAAGCGAAAGCTTGGGGCTGCCGACTCTCGGAAACTCGACGAGTACCTCTATGCCGTTCGCGATGTCGAGAATCGTATCGGTCGTAGCGATAAACTCCAGCTTGGAGAGAACGGCCTGCCGAGTTACTCTCGGCCCGCAGGAGTGCCTCGCGTTTGGGAGGAGCACTGCAAGCTGATGATGGATATGATAGGGCTGGCGATCCGAACCGATGCGACCCGTGTGTTGACCTTCATGATGGCCAACGAAGGGAGCAATCGAGGCTACCCGGAGATTGGTGCCCCAGAGAGCCACCATGATCTTTCGCATCATGGCAAGAGCCAGGACAAACAAACCAAACTACAAAAGATCAACGTCTTTCATCTCCAGCAGCTCGCCTACCTAGCAGACCAATTGTCTGGAGTTGAGGAAGATGGCCAGTCGCTTCTAGATCGCTGCATGATCATCTATGGAAGCGGTATCTCCGATGGAGACCGGCACAACCACGACGACTTGCCCATTGTGATGCTCGGCAAAGCCGGTGGCCGTTTGAACAAATCTGGGCATTGGCGTTACCCCAACAACACCCCCCTTTGCAATCTCTACCTCTGGATGCTGCATCAGGTCGGAATCAAGGCGGATCGATTCGGGGATAGTTCGGATCTGCTACGGTTTGGTTAGAGCCTTGAATAATTCTACGCCTAAAGCATCAACGATTATCTGGACAGGTAAACGGCTAGCGATTGTCGATCTTCTTCGAGGATTTGCGGCGGTCTGCATCGTCTGGCACCATCTGTCTCTCTACGCTCCTGAGTCGGATCTGGCTGACCGATTCGCACCTCGGCTTGGGTACTTCCTTTACAATCACGCGCTTTATGCGGTCGCAATCTTTTTCGTGCTCGGAGGGCTGACGGCGAGTATCGATAAACCCATCGAGTCGTTAAGTGAAACGCTCCGACGGATCTTTGATCGCTACCTTCGTCTTTCGATACCCTATGTCGCGATGCTCGTGCTGTTGCTCGGTGTCGCAGGATTCACCCATGTGCTCAGTTGGCCGCTAAACCAAATCGAATCTTTTTCCATCCCGCAATTGGTCTCACACCTGTTCTTTCTTCAAGACATCCTAGGGTACGGAAACTTCTCCGCAGGAACTTGGTACCTATGCATCGAGTTTCAGTGGTCCTGCTTTGTGATCGTCATGGCCTACCTAGCCAATCGCTATCGAATCCAAGGTGTGGATCCGGTTGTACTCAGGGCAACGGTACTGTTTCCTTTGGGACTTGTAAGTTCCTGGTATTGGAGTCGCAGCGGCGATTGGGAACCGTACTTTCTGTTCTTTGCCGCCCAATACATCCTTGGGTTTTACCTCGGCTGGAACTTGCAAGGCCGACTCCCTTTGTTTGTGTTGATCCTTTACGCCCTAGGCATAGGTGCCAGCCTCTGGATCAACCCGCGGCCGCAGTTGGCCGTTTCGCTCGGAGTTGCCGCATTTCTTTGGAGCTTGGTCGGTTGGACTAAGCATTGGAAGCTACCGCTGGTGTTTCAGTGGCTGAGCGATATTTCGTATAGTCTTTTCCTGATTCATTACTTGATCAATGGCCTTGTCCTGAAGGCTATCGACTCATGGGCAAGCCGCAGTCCCTCGTTTGCTGCTGGAGCGATGCTCATCGCGTTCCTTTGCAGCATTGCAGCCGCCACGCTGTTTCATCGACTTTTAGCAGGGGTAGTTGCGGTTCAACAAGTCAACCAAAAGAAAGAGGAAAAAAGGAAGGTCTAGAAACGAAGCAAGAACGCAACCCGCAGTGGCCCCCAAAGCAAAAGGAAGCATTACAATCCACAGAGCGCGAACTCGCAATTTTTGGATGTGAAATTTTGTCGAACGGCTTTACCACTGAGTTGTTTTAATCATGCGATTATTATGCTTTGTCCTTTCGGTATTGTGCAATGCCGCTTGCGTTTCGGCTCAGACGATTCGTGCCGGGGTGTCCAAGGTGGATATTACCAAGCGGGAAGCCGGGCCTGTCAATGACCCGCTATATGTCAAAGCGTTGGTGATCGCTTCGCAGGACACGACGATCGTTTTGGTCAGCGTGGATGCTGTCGCCATCGGAGAGATCGGTTATATCAAAAATGACTACCTGCCGACGGTCCGCAAGCGGATGGAGACGGAACTTGGGATACCTCCGAATCAATTGGTCGTCAACGCGAGTCACTGCCATGGGGTTGTCTGCGATGATGTCGCTGATAGGACCGTCGATGCGATCCGCAATGCCAAAAGCCAAATGGTTCCCGTGAGGATCGGATCGGGGGTTGGAGCTGAAGATCGGATCATGGAAAATCGACGACTCCAAATGAAAGATGGTAGGGAAGTCGACGTCCGACACGCTTATTCGTTGCCTCCAGACGATCAAGTAGCTGGGGTCGGGCCGGTGGACTCGAAGATTGGAATTGTGAAGTTCGATCGACTCGATGGTACTCCTTTGGCAGTGCTTTACCAATTCGCTTGCCATCCTATTCAGGGCGCAGCCAGCGGTGGTAACACTGCAGATCTTTCGGGGGTGGCGTCAAGAGTCATCGAAGAAAATCTTGGGTTGGACTGTGTCGCTTTATTCTTTCAAGGGTGTGGGGGTGATATCAATCCGGTGCTCTACAAGGATGTACATCAACCCCGGGATGGGAACTGGCACGGCACGATGCTTGGCCTGAGCACCCTGCAAGCATTGCGAAAGATCGAAACTCGAACCGAGGCTAAGATTGCTTACTCGCACACGAAGCTCGAAGTCCCCCGAGCGAATCTTGAACCGCGCATCGCCGAGATGGAACTCGAGCGGGAGCGATTGATGAGCAACCTAAAAGGAACGAGTTTGAACCTAAAGACGTTCCTGCCACTGATGGTCCAGTATCAGCTCGATAGCGAGCATCCATCCTACTATTCCCATCGTTACTTGCGAGAGGAGCAGCAAGGCCGCGAGGATCTCAAGCGGCTGGATGCGGAAAATCGTCGAAACATCGCGGCCTATATCGATAACATTCAAACGATGGAATCATTGACTCGCTTGCAGACGAATTTGGCCTTGCTCCGAAAGCATCATATCGACAATACCACAGCCCCCAAACGGACGATCGACGTCGAGGTCTGCGGAGTTCGATTGGGGGAGTTCCGTCTGGTAACTTTCCCAGGTGAGTTGACCGTTCAGATTGGATTG
Organism: Pirellula sp.; assembly: GCA_046090945.1. Taxonomy (GTDB): domain Bacteria; phylum Planctomycetota; class Planctomycetia; order Pirellulales; family Pirellulaceae; genus JBKCUI01. The sequence continues at coordinate 3,909 of JBJTAQ010000680.1, read as the reverse complement.
AACATCCAACAAAGGTCTCAAAAGCCGAGCGTCTATGTATCCGGCTACACTAATGGATACATCTATTACTGCCCAACCGCCGAGCAGCTTAGGAATCTCGGTGGTGCCCAAGAGGACAGCGACTGCATCCTAGATGCCGCTTGGCAAGAGAAGTTCGAATCCCACGCTCTTGGACTCCTGGACAACCTCTAGCCCCATAGCCTTGTGATGAAACTCAAGAAAACTGCGATTCGAATCCTGGCGTTCTTGTTCTGCGTCGCGGTCGTGGTCGATACGATTCCCGAGTCGTACTCGTGGGCAAGCAGGCTGAAATCATGGGTCCATCCGGCTTTGGTTCCCCTGGGTTTGTCTCAAGGGGATTGGCCCCTGTTTGCCCCCAATCCGGTCCTGAACAACGGGGTATTGGTTGCGGAGCTGACGGATCGAGTTGGGAACACGGCAACTTGGACATCCACCGATTGGCAGGCTGCTTCGGTGTGGACCAAGTTCTATCGGTTTCGGCACATGAACTACCAGCAGCGATTGCCAAACAATCAAGCTGCGGCAAAGGACTTTGCGGATTACTTGCTAAGAGCTGTTCCGGACCGGGAGCGGGCACAAGGAAACGCGCGATGGAGCCAGGACGGCCAGATGCTCGAGCCCGCGCCGATTGAACCTCCCATGCGAGAGGTCAAGCTCTACAAGTACCGCAACACCATGGTGCTCGAAGATGGCAAGCCCCTTCCTCGGTTCGATGAAACTCCTTGGAGCACTCAGATCAATTTTATCGTAAGGCGCGAGTCAGAGCCATGAGCATCCTGATCGGCCGAATCCTTCGAACCTGGGATTGGTTTCTATTCGAATCGTGCGATCCTAGGGTCGTTCCTGCACTGAGAGTTGGGTTTGCGGTGCTGGTCCTGGTTCAAACGCTCGTCGCCTGGCCAGACGCGGTTTACTGGTACACCGATGCAGGAATAATCAAGACGCAGACAGCCCAGGATATTCTTGGCCCGAGAGCTTGGTCTCTAATGTCGCTCCTGCCCTCGCAAGCATGGGCTGTTCAACTCGGGCTTTGTTCACTGATCCTGCACAGTCTTTTGATGGTGATCGGATGGTACTCCCGCTTTCAAGTCGCCGCGATTTTTGTTTGGCTGGTTTCGTTTCAGAACCGAAACCCATTGATCACCGACGGCGAAGATACCGTTTTTCGGATTTTCGCATTTCTGCTCATTTGGTTGCCACTGGATGCTTTTTGGTCTGTGCGAAATCGAAATCAAGCTCAGGAGGTTAGCACCTCGCAAGCTTGGGCGCTGCGGCTGATTCAGCTTCAGATGACCGCTATCTATGCCTCGACGGCATTGTCCAAATTGCAAGGGGCGACCTGGCAGGATGGAACTGCGGTTTGGTATGTGTCCCGGATGACGGACAATTTCGGAAGAGCCATTCCACCATCATGGTTGGATTGGCCGGGTGTAAGCTTGATGGCTACCTATGGCACGCTGGCGATCGAATCCTTTTTGCCGATCGGTTTGTGGATACCTAAGTTGCGTTGGATTGCAATCGGACTAGGCATCCTGCTGCATGTCGGCATCGAGTGTTCGATGAATCTGTTCTTATTTCAGTGGGTGATGATCGTTGGACTGACGGCCTTCATGGGGAAGCATAGATCAGCTTCATCAGTAGCTAGGCTGTAATTCGAAACGACGTATTTTGCCCAAGCAACCGCTTTGGTTCCTCTTTGTTCTTGCGAGAGTTCCTCCAACCACTGGTAGACTGGTATGGAGAAACCAGTTTTCGCACGGTTGCTGACGACCGATGGTAGAGGTTTGGATGGCGAATTGGCAAGCAAGGTTTTTTTCGGAAACTTTGGTAAAGCGCGAAGGTAGGGTTGCAGACTTATCAGCAGATGGGCATCGACCAGGGGAGTTCGGAGCTCGACGCTATGGTACATGCTAGACCAGTCGCTGTCTCGGAGGAGTTGGTTGCGGAGGTACATCGTCGACTCAAGTTGGGCAAGTGAAAGTTGCGGGTCGCTCGGGAACTCTCCAGGTCGAGCTTTACCATACCTGTCCAAGAGACTGTCGGGGCTGATTCCAAATCTGCCGTCGAAGTCGATCGACCTGGCAGCATCCGTAGGGCTCATCAGACCTCGACGCAAAAGCCAAGCGCCTCGAATATCCTTGAGCAGGTTCGGCGCAAAAGCCCAACGTCGGTTACCAGTGACCGCCCCTTGTACTTCCGTGGCAAGTTTAGCGATCCATTCCGAGCAAGGTACATGGCGTAGCTTGCTCCATAACGATACGAGCCTAGGAAGCGTCTTGAAGGATCCATAACCAAGGAATAGCTCGTCTCCACCGACACCGGAAATCACCACCTTGAGCCCCAGTTCCTTGGTCGCTTTAGCGGCATACCAAGTGTTAACGCCATCGACGCTAGGTTGATCCATCGAGTCGAGGATCGTCGGGAGATCATCGAAAAACTCTTGCTTGGTAACTTTGCGAACGTGGTGCTCGATACCGTAGCACCGAGCAATAACGGCTGCGTCCGGAGACTCGTCGTACTTAGTCCCTTCGTACTCGGAGTAATGGATAGTGACTCCGAGAAGGTCGCGCGCTCCGGCATCGCACATCAGTCCAGAAAGTGCCCCCGAATCGATTCCCCCAGAAAGAAAGACCCCTACAGGAACATCGGAGACCAGATGCCTTTGGACACTCTCCCTCAGGCATGCTTGCACCGCACGGGCCACTGAGGAATCATCCTCTGTGCAAGCCGGCGCGTCTCGCCAAATCGAGCCGATATCGAACCAACTCTCAATCGTCTTGATTTGCGAATTTTCTATCCAACAATAACTGCCTGCAGGTAGGGAGGAAATGTCCCGATACCAGGTGTAAGGCTCGGGGACAGAGCCCAATAGCCAAAATCCAGCTTGTCCATCTCCGCAAGGCTCATGCGACACCAGCCCGGTGTTCAAGATGGCTTTAACCTGGGATGCGAGGATCACGCCGGAGTCAAAGCGGCCGACATACAGGGGCTTGATGCCGTAGGGATCGCGAGCCGCAAAACCCCGTTTGAGTTGCTCATCCCAAATCACAAACGCAAACATTCCATGCAGTTGCGAAAGCAGCTTGGTACCCCAACACGCAAAACCTTCGAGGATGACTTCGGTATCCGACGTCGTGCGAAATTCGCTACCCTCTGTTTGAAGCAATTCCCGAAGCCTCCGGAAATTGTAAATCTCCCCGTTGAACACAATACGATAGCGCCCGCATCGGGAAAGCATCGGCTGGGAAGCTCGATCGTCGAGGTCCAAGATCGCTAGCCGGCGATGCCCCAGGTATGCAGAGGAGGAATTCCACTCGCCTTCTCCATCGGGCCCTCGACGGATCATTCGTTCCAAACCTGCGCGCAGTCCCTCCAATGGGGTTTCTCGTTTGTAGAACGCAGTTAGGAACCCGCACATGAATCGCGGAAAACTCTCGGAAAGACTCTCTGGAGTGGTCGCTGGCGGATTCTACGACAGCTAGCCCACGGGATCAAACACTGAGCAGGTCCGGATTCCTGCACAATTCGAGGCGTTGGAGGCTAAGGTTACGAAACTCACCCCGACACTCTGTCGGCATATCCTCGAGAATCCTTAAAGAATTATTATATTCCAGTTCGTTCATAAAAATTAGCGGCAGATTAGGTATTTACCCAGTTACAGCTTGTCTTTCGGCTGGATTCTGTCAACTAAGGGCCAACCTCCCGAGTCGGTCGTACATAGGACTCCCGGCGAAACAGGAAGGTGGGTAGCGCAAAGCAAATGCCAACCAAGAAAATTCCCAAGAAATGCCAAATAAAACCTTTCATCCTGAGTCTTTTAGATTCAATCCCCATCCAGATCGTGCAAACGGTTGCAGTGATGATCAAATCCCAGCTGAATCCTGAGAT
>JBJTAQ010000679.1:0-14762 GCA_046090945.1 Pirellula sp. | reverse complement strand
TCGATGGTTCCATCGACTGAGGCAGTGCTAATCGTCGCCCCATTTCGGGTCACAGTAAAGGTTATCGGTTTCTTATGCAACGGCGCTCAAGGGTACCGGAGAAGGCTTCGCAAGTGCTGACGACTTTACGTCCGTTTCCGGAACGCTGACCTTCGCCCCTGGGGAAACAACCAAGACCTTTACTGTAAACACGGTAGCCGATGCGACGGTCGAGATAGACGAAGTCTTTGCAGTCAATCTCTCAGGCGCTACCAATGGGGCAACGATTAGCACTGCCTCAGTCGATGGAACCATCGAAGACGACGAGTCGACCTCGATTTATTCGGTCGCAGCTAGCTCCGCGATTGAGGGTTCTGCGATCACCTTCACGATCACTCGATCTCGCGATGTGGACGTACCGCAAAACATTTCGTTCTACACGATGCTTGGAGCGGATGACACCGCAGCGAGCGGCGATTTTGTCGGGGTGGCCAACAATACAACGCCGCTTTCCGCCCAGACCGTTACCTTTGCCCCTGGGGATTTGACCAAGACGTTTTCGGTCGCGACCAACCAGGATGCCCTGTACGAACTTAACGAAACCTTCACCGTGGTGCTGTATGCACTCCAAAATGTAGGGCGTCAATCCAAGATCAGCGCCTTCAACGGCTCGGCCAAGGGGACGATTCTCGACAACGATACCCTTCCGGTCTTCAGTGTGAGCGTTTTGAGCGCTGATGCCGGGGGTGTGGTCGAAAGCGTGACGGGCACTACGCGTTCGATTCGTTTCGTAGTTACTCGAACCGCGTTGTCCGAAGCAGCCCAAACGATCGATTATGCGACGGTACTCAGAGCTGGAGATAACGCATCAGAGCTCGATTATGTTCCCGCAACCGGTACGTTGACGTTCCCATCTTCCGGTACGAACTCCCTTACGCAAACAGTATCTGTTGAGCTTAGAAACGATAACATTGCTGAGCCTACCGAAACCTTCGGATTCCGAATTAGCAACCCGAGCCTGAGCGCGTCGTCACTGGGTAGCCCATCAGAGGCGACCGGTACGATTCTCGATTCGAATCAACTTCCCACCACAGGCGAGTCGTCCGTTACTCCCCTTGAAGATACGCGGTACATCTTCAAGGTTGCAGACTTCAACTATGCTGATAACGAAGGAATGCCGCTGACAAACGTAAGGGTAGTCAGCTTGCCGTCGGCAACTGCCGGGGTACTCAGGCTAGCGACCTCGTACGATGCACAAGGTCGACCGGCAACTTGGACAGACGTAACTGCCGGCCAAGAGATCTCGGTTTCTGGAACATTTGGAATTGAAGGTGGCGGGTTGTTCTTCGACCCTGTAGCCAACAAGAACAACCTGAATTTGTCGGTAATTTCCTTCACGCATCAAGTTCGTGACGACAAGGATTTCTCGATTCAATCCGGGACCGTGACGATCAACATCACACCGGTCAACGATGCACCAGCATCTGCGAATGACACGGTGATTGCTCACCAGCGTGAAGTTTATGTCTTCAAAGACCAAGCTGACTTTAACTTCTCAGACCCCAACGATGTTCCTGTCAACAATCGCCTGGAAGTCATCATCACTGGTTTGCCCCTCAAGGGTAAGTTGCTCTACAAGTCCGGTGCTAGCTGGCCTAGCAATGGTATCACCCTCAACAACCAGGGTGAGTACATTGTTTCATTCCAGGACATCATGGACGGCAAGTTCGGTTACCTTGCGGGAGATAACGATCCGGTCAGCAGCCCGTCCACTACGTTTCCCTTCAAAGTACGTGACGATGGAGGGACCACCGACGGTGGAGTCAACACTTCCGGTCAGCACACCATGACCATCAATCTCCAGGACTACCGAGGTCCAAGGCAATCGGTACCTATTGAGCAGACGATCGACGAAGACACTTCGTTAGTGTTCTCTACAGCCAATGGGAATGCGATCACGGTTAGTTTTGAGGGAGACGAGACCAACGTGGACAAGACACTAGAAACGACTCTTTCAGTGGATCCATCGATCTCTGGAGTGTTGGCTCTCGGTTCCGAGCCTCAAAATCTGACGATCGTCAAGAATGGAAATTCCTATACATTGACAGGTACCGCTACCTTAATTAATCAAGCCTTGGATGGTTTGAGCTTCACACCCCCAGTAAACGCGAACAGTGTGACGCAAAGTGGCGGGCACACCTATGCGATTCTTACGATCTCAACCATTAACAAGCCACCAGCGGGTCAAACGCAATGGACTCAAGATACTGACACCGTCGACATTGGAGTGCGCCCAGTGAACGACGCACCGGTAGCAAGCGGCAGCGCTAGCTTGACCGCGGTTACCGAGGACGCAACGGATCCAGCCGGGGCGACCGTTGCAACTCTGTTTGCTTCGAACTTCAGCGATGCAACCGATCAAGTCACCGGTGGGTCGAGCGCCAACACATTGGCGGGGATCGCGATCACCGGGTATTCTAGGGATGCGAACAAAGGTGAATGGCAATATCGCAACAACGCCGCTTCGGGCGGTTGGACGACCATCGGCGCTTCGATCAACGGCGACAGTTCCTCGAGGACCTACAAGAGTTCCGATTCGCTTCGATTCTTGCCTGCAGGGAACTTTAACGGTCCTGCACCGACACTCACGGTTCGACTGATCGAGTCTTCGACTCCAAGTGCAGTGGTTACCGATGCAGTCGTGAACGTGTCAAACAACGGTGGAATTACCAGCATCTCGGCAGCAACGGTCGTTCTCTCCACCTCTGTCAACGCCGACAACGATGCACCAACGATCTTGCCAGGCTCGGCTCCTAGCCTGGCAGTGATTTCAGAGGATAATTTTGATCCTGCAGGTGCTACGGTTACAAGCCTGTTGAGCGGTAGCTTCAGCGATGCTGACGACAACCAACTGGCGCTGGGTGGAACAGATGAGCGCAATAACTTTGCAGGCATCGCAATCGTCGGCTATACACGCGCTGCAACCAAGGGCGAGTGGTGGTACAAGGACAATGCAAACAGTGGAGCTTGGACCCAAATCGCTTCGTCGATCACCGGCGATGCGACGTCGCTGACCCTGAAGGCAACAGATTCCTTGCGATTTGTGCCGGTCGCGAACTTCAATGGCCAAGCGCCTGCATTGAGCGTGCGACTGATCGAGACCCCAAGGAGTATCACCACCGGGGCCACGGTCGATGTAAGCGGCTCGAATAACGGCGGTACGACCACCGTTTCGGCAGCTACGGTTACCCTGACCCACACGGTCAATGCGGTCAACGATGCTCCGGTTGTTGTGAACAGTTCTGCTACGTTGCCTGCGATCTTGGAAGGCAACGTCAATCCATCGGGCGCAACTGTTGCGTTCCTGTTCAACCTCAGTTTCAATGACCAAAAAGATAATGTCGTATCGGGCTCTCAAGCCAACACACTCGCGGGTGTTGCGATCAACAAGTACAACTACAACGCCGCTACTGACATCGGGGTATGGCAGTACAGTGTCGACGGTGGAGCAAATTGGCTTGATCTCTCGGCTATTTCAAGTGATAGCAACGCATTCATACTGAAGCGTACCGATATGATGCGGTTCCTACCGAAGGACACGGACGTTAACGGAACTCCACCGGTTCTCGAGGCCCGTTTGATCGATAGCTCTTGGGTGAATCTGACTACCGGCTCTGGCAATGTGTCGACCAACGGTGACCCGACGGCGATTTCATCGAGCGTTGTGACTCTCACGACTTCGGTTACCTCGGTCAACGATGCTCCTGAAGGACCGACCGGCAAATCGATCACTCCGAACGAGGATACGACCTATACCTTCACGCCTGCAAACTTCGGGTACCAGGACGGGTTTACTGATCCAAAAGACAGTCCTGCAAACAACTTCATCAAGGTTGTGATTACCACACTGCCAACCGCAGGAACGATCCAACTCAACGGCCAGAATATCTCCGCAGGTACAGCGATCAGCTTGCGAGATCTCCAAGAAGGCAATCTCAAGTACATTCCGGTAGCTAACGCGAGCGGCAGTCCCTACGCAACACTAACGTTCCAAGTCCGAGACGACGGGGGCACAGCCAACGGAGGAGTGGACACGGATTCGACGCCCAGGACGATGACGATCAACGTCCTATCGGTCAACGATGCGCCGACGAGCCAGAACAAGACCGTCTGGACCGATGAGGATGTGGCCTACGCGTTCGGTGGTTCTGACTTTGCATTCTTCGATGCCAACGACACCCCTGCCAACGCACTTGCGTCGGTAACGATCACCAGCTTGCCGACGGTGGGGACGCTGGCGCTTTCAGGTAGCAATGTCACTGTCGGTCAGGTGATCGATGCAGATCAGTTAGCTAACCTATCATTCACTCCGGTTCCGGACGCCAACGGGAACAATTACGCGACGGTTGGATTCCGGGTGACGGATAATGGCGGTACTGACCGCGGTGGTGTTAATACATCGGTATCTGCCTACACCATCACGATCAACGTCGATCCTGTCAATGACGCTCCCGCTCCGACTGGCAATGCGACGCTCGCATCGGTTTTCAAGACCAACACTGACCCAGCCGGTGCGACGGTGTCGAGCCTCTTCGGATCGGTATTCAGCGACCCGCTAGATTCTGGCACTCAAAAAGACAATTTCGCTGGAATTGCGATCACGACCCATACCATCGACTCAGCCAAAGGTGATTGGGAGTATCAAGCAAGTGGTGCTGGATCCTGGTTACCGATTTCCAATGCGACTTTGTCGAGTGCGTTCACACTGAAGGACACCGACAAGATTCGATTCAAACCGAACTCCAGCTACACCGGCGCTGCCACACCGCTTGCCGCTCGACTGATTGAAACTCCTACCAATCCGACGACTGCTGCAGTTCTTAATTTGACTGGACTCGTTGGCGGAACGACAACTTATTCGGCGCTAGAGGCACAACTGAACCATCAGGTCCAAGGTGGCTTGTTGGTTAAGGGACCTAGCGATGTTTCCGAAGGAACTCGCGCGGTGTTCTCGGTTAGTCTCGATTCATCTTCGAGCGAAACCGTCGTTACGCTGAGCCTCGACAACATTGGGCTATCGGCCGAATCGGACGATTATGAATCGGTGTTTAACGCCAATGCAGCGAGCCCGGATGCGAGTTTGGTGTTGGTTTACTACCTTGATGGATCGAACCAACCGGTTTATCTCGCGGCCTCAGGTGGAGTCGTGACCATTCCATCGGGCATAACCAAGATCTACGTAAGTGTTCCAACAACGCAGAATTCGATTTACGAAGGTGCCGAGTCGTTCCGACTGACGGCTTCGATTGATGGATCGAACGCGAGCGACACATCGACTATTTTGGACAATGGACGGGGTGTTGAATACAACCAGGATGGGACGCCGAAGGGTTCCTTGACGTATACCCCAGACAACGATTTGACGGTCGACGTGACCGCCATCAATACCGTCAACGAAGGGTCGGATTACTCGTTCTTCACGGTCCTGGGGTCCTCGGGTGATTCGCTGCGGTTATCTCTGGGTAATCCAACATCGGGTACCGCTGCGAGCCTAGTTTCTCCGCGAATCGATTATGCCGTCTTGCGTCCAGATGGCACGACCCAAGCAGCAGACTGGACCCAATACAACGGTACAACCAATTTGCCGCTGGTTCCAGGAGCTCTTGGTTCAGGAACAGGGGTCGTCTTCGTGAGAGTATCGATCGTGAGCGAACAGGACACGGTCTACGAAGGTGCCGAGTCGTTTACCTTGACGGCAACATCGGTTGAGAATTCGGCTAAGAATGATGTCGATACGTCGACCATCGTGGACGATGGAAGCGGCAAGAAGTTCGGTCCGGAACTCTCCGGAGGAGCACCGAGCGAGTCCACAACGAACCTCGATGACGATCGCGCCTTGACGGTGACTGCTTACGGTCCGGTCAATGAGTTGCGAACGGCGGTCGGAACGATGTACAGCATGTTCAAGGTGACTGCGCCTGCTGGTTCGACGTTGAATCTCTCCCTGGGCAATGATGTGACGAATCCAGCGCTTATCGCTGGATTCACGATGGAGTACTTGAACCAAGGAACTTGGGTCCCCTACTCTAGTAGCAATCGACCGTCGGTTCCCAACGTTGGGCAGACTGGAGACGTGTACGTTCGAGTCAATGTTCACTCGGAATGGGATGCGTTAGCAACCAACTCGAGCTTCTTTGAGGGTACCGAGCGATTCCGTTTGATAGCCACCACCCAGACAAATCGATCTTCGTCGGGCATTGGTGAGATCATCGATGACGGCACTGGAAATGTCTACACGGGGGCTTGGCCATCCGGTTCTAGCACTCCGACCACCCTCTCGGCACAGCTCGATGATGACCGCGTATGGGCCACGGACAATAGCCTATTTACCAACATTCAGGCGGTCGTTACAGTCGATGCACGGGCTAATGATGGAGCCGTCTCGGGCGTGACCATCAGCGATCAGATCGACTTGAACCCAGCCACCAGCGCGGTTGATTCTGATTTGATTGTCAATGGACAAGGAACATGGAGTGTTGTGAGTGGCAACATCACCTACACGCGATTGGCCTCCTACACGCTCGACCCAACTCCGATCACTTATGCGATTCGTCCGACGGATCGACCTGGTAATTTCTCGAGGAACACGGCAACCGTGACCATCGACTTCCCTGTCATTGCTCAGCCTGACAGCAACGCCCTGGTGGATTCGAGCGGAAATCCAGTTTCTCCTGGAACGGAAGTACTCATCGAGGTTTTGGCGAACGACTTGGCGGGAGATGCTCCTGTTGGATCGACCTTGAGATTCGCATCGAACGATTCGACTACGCTAAACGTCTCTGGCCAGGGCGTTTGGACGATTGTTTTGGTGAGTGGCAAGTACTACGTCAAGTTTACCCCCGAGATTGGATTTGTGGGTGATCCGACGCCGGTGAATTATGTGGTTAATGACGAGCAGGGGAACGTATCAGCTCCGACGAAGGTATCGGTGGTGTACAACCGCGGTGGAGCGTTCGTGGTTCGAGTTGACGATAAGTCTGCGTCAGGATTTGACGTAGTGATCGTGGATAACCAACCTGCAGGCCGAACGATCGATCTTGGCGGCGTCTCGGTGACGACAACCGTTGCTGATACCAACTCGACATTGGGACGGATTGCATGGACGGGTTTGACATCCAATTTTTCGCGGATTCAGGTCGATGCGAAAAGCAAGCCAGTTTTGACGGCCGCGATGGCGGATATCACGCTGATTGTCAACGCGACGAGTTCTGCTGCGGGTACTGTGGAGGTCCAAGCGATGGACATGGGCTATAACCTTGTGTCCGGCAATTGGACACTGGCCAGCCCTCTAGGCGGCATCAATTACGGGTCTGTTACGTTCAGTGAAACGTTGGGGCTCAGCAATGAACCCTTCCCAACTTCAAGTTCCGTTCGAAACGCTTCGCCTGCTCAAACAGCAAGAACCTTGAACTGGTCTAGATCCTCATCGTTCACACTTGGTGCGAGCACCTCTGTGTCGTTGATGAAATCGGTAACGATTGCCCACACCAGAGGATCCTTAACCACGCAGGCACAAGCAGGTGGAAAACTTGTCGAAACCTCGGCACCTGTTGACATGAGACCTTACTTGGACTGGGTTCTGCCAGTCGGTGCTGCTTTTGATACATCTGCACCTGCGTCGACCGTTACGGCAGTCGAGCGCAAGTCGAGTGGATTTGAAACTGCTGCTCCTGCGGAAATATTTAAGAAAATTGGCAGTGTGGCTATCGCGTCCACGTTCGGAATAGTAGATACTGACGCCCTGTCGGACCGCTCTCTTGGGGAGCAGACATCGGAGGTCAGTGAGTTCGGCAAGATGACGCCTGACGCAAGATTGAAGAATAGGCTCAATCTGCGAGGTCGGATCAAGTAGTTATTTTCAATCGAAGGAAATCAACGGAATTATCAATGAGTAGACAACGTGCCTTGAGTCTTCGTGGTAGCACGAAGACTCAGCACGGATGCGATCAGTTGACATGGAATGTCGCGAAAATCTTCCAGGCCTTGTTGGTCGCTGTTGGTTTGGTTGCCTTTTTATTGGCACCTTCGAATGTAGCCCAAGCGGAATTGTTAGTTTATATCAAGGTCGGGAGCAATACGCTAACGATTGAAGACAACAAAACCAACGATTCGGATGGTGACACCAGCGCTATCGTTGTCGACACAACGTTGCTGAACACCTACTTTAGTGCTCAGGATGTTACCTTCTCGAGCAACTTCCTTGTCCTTGTAGATACGCCTTATGATGACATTGTGTCGTCTTGGACTAAGCGAATTACTTTCCAGTACGAAGTGGTTAACAATTCCGGATCATCAAGTCAGACCGTGGAGGTGATCGCCACCTATCGGGGCGCGAACATATTTCCGAGCGAGCCAGGGTTTGATAGAAATATGTACTTGAACGCAAGTGGAAACTTCGAGAATCCAACGACCCCGGTCACGGATCCAACCGTTGCAAAGTTCGCAGCGATTTTCGATCAAAACGAAACCTCGGTGAGTCAGTCGGGTAATTATACCGATAGTTCCGTCAACCCGTACGTTATAGGCCAAGATGCGGGGTGGTCGGAGACCTGGGGTGCGCCTACGTACAACGCACTCCGCGATGGAGACACGCCAACACAGATTGTGCAGGGGGCGGTAGATGGTCTTTACTCCTTCATGCTCGCGAGCAGCGTTACCTTGGCACCCGGTGATACTTTCAATACATCAGCAGAGGCGTCGTTCCTGGTCCCTGAGCCTGCATCGGTAGCCATGTGGGGATTTGGAGCGGTAATTGTGTTGAAGAGGCTTCGACGCAAGAAGTAGGGTAGGGCATTTCGTCCATAATTGCCTCTGCTCAATAATTAGTCCAGCGTTTTAACGGTCTGTATGTATCGAACGAAGGCGATTCGCATCAACTACAAGTTGTTGATAGCGACGGCGATTGCGGTTGTTGTTTTTTTTCTACTCGTACTATGGATTCAATGGCGGCAAAACCAGGCATCGGTTGCTAGACTTGAACAGCAGTCTGACCTTCAGATCGCAGAGCGAGATTATTCCTCTGCGTATCAATCTCTCAGAAGGCTAGTAGTTCTTAAACCTGAAGACAACCGATGCAAACTGAAACTCGCCCTGTGTGCGGACCAGCTTGCCGAGGATTCTAAAGGGATCCAGGAATCGATCCGGCTAAACATGGCGGCATTGAGTATCTGCCAGGCAAATCCGGAGTTAGAGACGAATATTCCGGTCATTCGCCGACGTTTGGTCAACAGGATGTCGGAGTTTGGTAATTATGAGGATGCGATCGAACAGATCGCCCGACTGGTCTCTCAGGATGTCGACCTGGAACTCCAACGCTCCTACACAACCGCCAAAGTCAGGCTTTGGCTCGATGGTAGGGGCTATCAATTGGCCTCAGGAGTCAGCAGCAACCTGCCCAACTGGTTTGCATCTCTGGTCCAAATGCCCCCAGTGGATCTGCTGGTCAAAACGCACGTCGAGGTCCCCGAGGACTTTGAAGTTGCCGGACTGCTTGTAAACCTTTGTTTGGGTGATCCGGAAAAACTCTTCGGATCTTTTCTAGCAGGCGACTCGAGGGAATCCCTCAAGAATCGCGCGGTAGCGATTGTCGATCGGCTTGTTGCGAGTCGACCAGATGATCCCTTCACGTGGCTATTGCGATACGAGATTAGTTCGAGGGATTCCAAGCTGAGCCTATCCGAAGAGGATATTGAAAAAGCGATCCAACTCGGACCTGATAACCCGAAGGTTTTGGTCATTGCTGGAAAGTTGTACTTAGATCGAGCCGAGAGGGCACAAGGATTGGCGAGCAAGCAAATTCGCAACAAGTACCTTGAACGAGCATTGGAGGTACTTCGGCAAGCAATGTCCCTTGATTACAAAGACGCAGAGTTGTTTTTAATGACTGGTAATACTTTGCTGCTTCAGGACCTGCCGAACCAAGCGATCCAAACTTGGAGGGACGGCAAGCGAGTGTGCACGGATCGCGTTAGCCAACTAGACTTTCGAATCGCCGAAACCCTTATCGACCTAGATCAACTTCAAGAGGCTCGCGAGGCACTTCAAGCCATGGATCAAAGCATCCGTTCCGAGCGGGCGTCTTTGAACCGAGCAACTCAATTGGCTTTCCTGCGCAAGGGAAGAGAGACCTGGTCGAAATACTATTTAGCGACCGGAGACTTTCCGCTTGCAATCCAGACTCTGCAGGGAGTTATCGCTGGTGGACAGGAGTTGGATGCCATCAACCAGGCGGCAATCTATGCGAGCCTTGGGGATTGCTATCTCCAACTCGGGCAACCTGACCGAGCGGCAACTTCTTTCGAGCAAGCGATCCTATTGACTCCCAACAACCAAGACTATCGACGAAATTCCGCCTCTGCTTGGTTTATCGCGAATCGTTATGCTGAATCGTATAAGCAGTGGATGCTTGTTGAGCCAAAGTCAGCTAGTGACTGGTTTCAGATTTGTGATGTTATCCTTCAAATGCAGGCCAGAGCGGAGCAAGACTCCGGATATTGGTTTGTTTTCGACAAAGGGATCTCGGAAATACGACGATTGAGCGTTATTGATTCATCTGCATCAGAAAGACTTTGGACCTTGGAAATCATGCAAATCGATGCATCGATCCTTAGGGCACCGGAGGCTTCAAGATCTTCGGTGATTGATACTGCGGCCGATCAACTTTGGTTCATCGCGCAGAGCAGGGATTTCGCCCCGGAGATCGTGCGTGCAGCGGTAGTCCGTTGGAAAGCCTGGGGACAACAAGGCTACTTATCGAAAATCATCGAAACGCTCAGCCAATCCGCAGATCACAAGCAGCCAGCCTTGGCCCGCGCAGAGCTTCTAGCTCTCTCAGGCAACGACACACTGGCACAAGGGGTCCTTGAGGAAACATTGAAGGCCAAGCCACAGGACGAACAAATCCTAGACGCGATATCTCGCATGCGGATCGTCAGCTTGCCCACAGCAGAAGCCGTCCGCGAAATCCGAAAGCTCAAAAAAGGTGCTTGGCCGCTTGCCAGACAACTCGCATGGCGAACGCTCAAACGTCCAATCATCTTGACTGAAGCTCAAGAGAGAGACCCGCAGGCCAGGAAAAAACGTTTTCAAGACTGGCTGATCGAACTAGAGACCTACCAAGATCTGCTCAAGGAGTTCGAGGGCCCTGAAGGAACCGAGTGGCGTTACTTGCAAGGCCGTAGACTCTTGGCTCAGTCGGCGATTGGTGAGCAATCCAACGAGATTGAATTGCTAGACATTACAGGGTATTTGGATCGCAAGAGAACCGAGTGGCCCGAGACACATCTGCTTGCGGGCATGGTCGCAGAGAGTCAAGGGAACAACACCCGGGCAATCCGCGAATACAACTATGCATTGCAATATGGGAATCAAGATCTAGATACCCACGAGAGATTGGTCAAACTGCTCTATCAACAAGGCCTGATTGCAGAGGCTCGCGTGGCGATCGATCGACTTGGTGATCGGGCTTTTGCCTCGCGTTCCATCGCGGCTGTTTCGCTACAGCTCGCTAGCGAGAGCGCTCAAGATCAAATCGCCTTGGCTGAGACAGGGACCCGTGTTCGCCCCTCAGATCCGATGGCTTGGGTTTGGCTTTCGCAAATCATCGAATTGCAATCACGCGGCGGATCCGGATCGGATCGAACTGAGGCGGTTGCGAAAGCTGAGGCTAATCTCGAAAAAGCAGCCCAGATCGCAAAGAAAAACGACCTGCGGATTCCCATGGCTCGATTCAACTTCTACCGAGCGACGAGGAACGAGCAGGGGCAGCAATCGGTGCTCGAGCAGATCCAGCAGAGCAAGGAATTTGAGCCTAGCCTTCAAACCATCGCCGTCGCACAGATTTATGAATCACTCGGACAGTTCGATCAAGCGATCGAGAACTACCGAAAGGCCATCACGCTTGGAGCAAATGATCTAGAACTACAAACCCGCATCGCCCAGATACTTGTCAACGACAATCGACTTGAGGAAGCCATCTCATGTCTTAAGACGACTTTAGAGAGACATCCACAAGATGCTGCGACTCGCCGACGCCTAGCGACCCTTCTAGCCAACCGGAGCTACGACGAGGATTGGCAGCAAGTTGCACAGCTTCTCTCACCCAATTCAAAATCGAATTCCCCTGAGGATGTACGTCTTCAGATCATCCTACTGAGTCAAAAAAACGACCTAGAAAATCTCCAGAAAGCTCAGTTGCTACTCGAACGCATCGTGGAACTTCCTGGCGTTCGCACCGAGGAAGACCATCTCCAGTTGGCATCGCTATACCTGAGAGTCTCTCGACTTCTAGAGCTTGCCCAAGATCGTGAAATCGAAGCCATTCAGACCAGAGAAGCCGCCGGACGACAACTCAAAATCGTCACCTCGTCTGCCAATCCAAAACCCGAGCAGATCTACACCTATGCCGATTATTTGATCCAGCAAAAACGATTCTTTGATGCCGTCGAGGAATCGCAAAAACTCCAAGCCCTTGCTCCGAACGCTTTTCCAACGGTTTTGCTTGCCGCAAGAATCCAAAAAATCGAGGGTAAACAAGAGCTTGCCAAGAAAACCATTCTTGCTTGGCTCGAGGAAAAACGCCAATTGGAAGGTTCCGTTGGAAACGAACCGAAAATCGCACAGTATCTCGTCCAAGCCGGCCAGGAGATGCAAATCCTAGGGGAACCCCAGGAAAGCCAGAAGTTCCTACAGGAAGCCTTCCAACTCGACAAACGGGCGGGGGTGAACTACATCCGTTCGATCCTGTTGACCGATGACTCTTCGACCCGAAACAACGCAGTACGATTCTTGATGGATCGCTTGAAGTCCGAGGGTAACAAGGAATCTGCGGTTCTACTCTCGCTGCTTGTGAGGAAAGGAGATACCGACGATGATCTGATCGCATCGGCCCAAAAACAATTAGTCGATTTCAGTGTCTCTCAACAAGATGATCGCGTGTTATTACAGTCCTTGGCCGATCTTTGGGTTTGGCGTGGCGATGAGTCGCAAGCTATCGAAACATTTCGAAGAATCGTCCAAGACCGTCCCAACGACGTGATCGCACTGAATAACCTAGCCATGCTGTTAGCCGACTCGCCGAATAACTCCCAGGATGCTTTGGCTTACGTCAATCGAGCGATCGAACTCATCGGTGCCAAGTCATCCTTGATGGACACCAAGGCTTACGTGCTACTGAGGCTGGGGCGTTACAGCGAAGCCATCAATATCCTCAGTACTCTGATGACCAAAAACAACTCTCCGTCTGTGCAGTTCCATCTGTATCAAGCTTACTCGAAAAACAACCAAGCCGATCTAGCGAAGGAGACCCTCGCCAAACTCGACCTCGAGCAGCTTCGAAAAACACCGCTCACACGCGCAGATCAGCAAGTGGTCGATGCGATTGCGCCAGACTGATCAGCCCGACCTACAGATCTTCGGCCTCAATCGACAGCGGTTCCATCACCTTGGTATTGCGTTCGACGGCGATGACCACGGTGCGTTCGTCGACACCATCGCGGCTCCGAGCCGTCGCAGGTAGCACCTGGCGACGATCTGGGAACGGTAGGCGGGCTGAGAAGGTTCCATCTTCAAGAACCTTGATTGGTTCAGTGCCGATCGAAACGTGGGCGTCAGGATGCGTCGTGCCATAGACCAGCAACTCTGCTTCAACATCAAAGTGAAACTGCCGTGACTTGCGCAGTGCACCTTCGGCACCGCTTCCAAACTGCGAGAGGACATCCAGTTCCATCGTGCGTTTGAGTCGATCTTCGAAGACCTCGGCCAATTGCCCCTTGTTGGTTTCCTCACTATAACCCCCACTCATCGCATAGATCTTCTCAGCATCCTGCGCGATTTCAGCCCAGTGATCGTCAAAGGAGTCTTTGCTGCCCGGAACGGGAGTCGTCACCGAGTTGCTGCGGACCAGTTCGTAAAAGCGACCGCTTCCCGTGCGATACCCCATGATGACTTGGAAGCGAGACGGAGGACTGTCGACATCGATGTACCAATTGCGAACACCTCCGTGGATCTCGATTTCGCGGTAGACCGTCTCAGCGCTCTCGGTCGTACCGACCTCATCGAACTTCAATAACCTAAGCACAGGTTTGACCGAGTGCCATTGATCGGTCAAGGCCGCCTTGGCCCGGTCGACGGTCGCTCGGGAGATATCCCAATGAGCGTGAAGCCAGTACGGGTCTCGAACCATCAGTACGATCCGGTCCTCTCCCTTGATCGCTGGGGTGACCGGGGTATTGGGGGTGAGTCTTCTTGGCGGTGCGCTTTGCGCAAGATCCTTGCGTAGCTCTTTCTCGGTGTGGGCCGATCGAATCTTTTCGACAATCTTAGGATCGGTATTGGTTTTGGGTGGGACTGGTAGTGGTACTCGTTTTGGGATGACGATGTCGTCGGGCTGGATGCGAACTGCGGATGGTTTTGCAGGTGGCGGTTTGACAGCAGAGGGTACCGGTGTCTGCATTTTCTGAGCAGCAGTCGGTTTGCTGGGAACGGACTTGCTGGGGGTGGGCTTGCTGTGGGCGGGCTTGCTGGGGGCAGCGTTAACGGATTTAACGGCGTTTGGCTTGGTGGCTTTGGAGCTGATGACTTTGGGGCTGGTCCCGATTTTCTTGCTTGCCCGAGGCGCAGGATTCAAGGTCTTTTTGGGTGGTGCCTTAGTCGGCTTGGCAGGGACTTTTTTGGTAGCAGATTTGTTGGATTTCCGAGAACCAGCGGAGGCTTTCGTCGCAGCC
>JBJTAQ010000678.1:0-2907 GCA_046090945.1 Pirellula sp. | reverse complement strand
GTTACATCGAATTCTTTGAAAATCTCAGCGGCCCTGGCGTTTCGAATCCCAAGTGGGATCGGCCCAAGAGACTAACCGCGGATGGGAAAACATTCCGGATCATGGCCGGTTCGAACGGTAGTATCCAAGGCCCGGCGGAATCCAAATGGGGCTATACGACTCTGAGCGTTGCGGACTGGGATCACGATGGCCTGAAAGATATAGTGCTCAATAGCATCCTAGGGCGTGTCGTATGGCTGAAGAATATCGGCAAGCGGGGCGCGCCGGTCCTCGCGAGCCCAAGACCGATCGAGGTGCAGTGGGACCAAGACCCACCTGAGTTGGCCTGGGGTTGGCTTAAACCCAACGCCAACGAGCTTCTCACACAGTGGCGCACCACTCCGGTTGTCTACGATTTTAATCGCGATGGACTCTTGGATTTGGCCATGCTCGACACACAAGGCTACCTGACTTACTTCGAGCGACAAATCAGCAACGGGCAAATGATTTTGAAATCCCCTCGCCGCGCATTTTTGGATGCAGTTGGCAATCCACTCAGGCTCAATAACAAACAAGCTGGGGGATCGGGGAGGCGCAAGCTAGCCGTCTGCGATTGGAACTCTGATGGTCGATTTGATTGGCTATTCAATTCAAAGAATGCTGACCTAATGCTCCAGCGCGATATTGCGGGGAGCGATGGTGACGGCACATGGTCTTTTGAGGACGCCGGTTCGCTCGCCCAGAAAAACATCGAAGGTCACGATGTCAGTCCTACCACCATCGACCTCGATGGGGATGGCAAACGAGAGTTCTTGGGGGGAGCCGAAGACGGGCGCATGTACTATTTGAAAAGGTAAACGCTCCATGCTATCTAGATCCGACCGATCGAAGTTACTTGCTCTGACTGATCGAATTCTCAGCAACCGAATCGCCGTCGGATTGGTCTGGATGTTCCTGTCAGCTTGCCAAGCCCAGGAGTCTGCGAAAGTCGACTCGGTCTATTTCAACGGTAGGGTTGTTACCGTCGACCGCCAATCGCAGGTCGCCCAAGCGTTTGCGGTCCGAGGCGATCGGATCGTCGCGGTGGGGGACGATGCGACCATCAAGAGCCTGGCAACCTCAGAAACCTCGCTCAGGGATTTGCAAGGCCGTATGGTTTTGCCGGGGTTGATCGACTCGCACGTCCATGCACCCGATGCAGCGATGTTCGAATGGGATCATCCGATCCCTGAGATGGAAAGTGTTGCCGATGCGCTGGATTACATACGTTCGCGAGCCCAGGCACTCGAGCCCGGCAAATGGATTTTCGTCAGCCAAGTCTTCGTCACACGACTAGTCGACCAGCGATTCCCGACACGCTACGAACTCGATCAGGTGGCACCAGAGCACCCGGTTTTCTTCCGGACTGGACCCGACGGGGCACTGAACTCTCTTGCACTGAAACTCAGTGGGATCGACAAGGACTTCAAGATCACCGATGGTGAGCCTGGCTACATCGAAAAGGATTCGCAAACCGGCGAGCCCAACGGCATCCTACGGAGTTGCACGCGACTGGTCCGATGGGAGGATCCGCGGGCCAAGCCGAGCGAGCAGCAGCGCATCGCGAGACTAGAGTTACTTCTCAAGGACTACAACAGCGTTGGACTTACCAGCATCTGCGATCGTTTAGCGACCGATGACGGTATCCGACTCTACGAATCGCTGCTCGAAGAGGATCGGTTGACTTGTCGGGTATTTCTGTCGTATTCCGTCAATGCACAAGCGTCGATGGAGGAGATTCAAAAGTCGATCCAAAAGGGGGCTTCGCACCCGAGACACGCCTACAACAACCGGTTGTGGCTGCGCGGTGTCAAGGTATTCCTCGATGGAGGGATGCTCACCGGCAGCGCTTACATGAGGGAGCCTTGGGGCGTCAGCAGCATCTATTCGATCACGGATCCTAAGTACCGAGGGTTGCTGTACGTCGAGCCGAGCAAACTGTATGAAATGGCGAAACTCTCGTTGCAAAACGATTTGCAGTTTACCGCACACTCGGTCGGTGACGGTGCCGTACATGCTCTGATCGACGCTTATGAAAGGATCGCAACTCAGGATTTTCCGGTTCGGGACAAAAGGCCTTGCATCACCCACTGCAATTTCATGAGTGCTGAGGCGATCGAGCGGATGTCCAAACTCGGGATTGTTGCCGACCTGCAACCCGCTTGGCTGTTGCTCGACGGAAGGACCTTGCTCAAACAGTTTGGCCCGGAAAGGACTGCGTTCTTTCAACCTTATCGCACCCTATGCGATTCAGGGGTGATCGTTGGAGGTGGATCGGACCACATGCAGAAGATCGGCTCACTGCGCAGCGTGAACCCTTACAATCCATTTCTGGGAATGAGCGTTGCCCTCGAGCGTGTGCCCAGGGGGATGACCCAAGCCTTGCATCCGGAGCAGTCGATTACCCGACAAGAGGCGATCCGACTCTACACCTGGAACAACGCCTACCTGACCTTTGAGGAAACTCAGAAGGGCTCGATCGAACCTGGAAAACTTGCCGATTTCATCATCATCGATCGAGACTTGCTCGAATGCCCTGCAGATCAGATCGCATCGACCCAAGTCATCGAGACGTACGTCGGTGGAAAATTGGTTTATCGATCGAAGTGAAATTGCGGGCAGACGTGCATGAAAAACGATTCAGGAAAGCAATTGCGATGAGAACACACGAGAAGCGCACCGACGAATTGATTTCCACAGCGCCGAGCGTCACCCAGCAGCACGCTTATCGGCGTGGGCCTCGGATCGTAGCGATCGAGACTTTGGTACCCCACGACATCATGCCGGGTTTGATGACCCTCAGGCTGCATGCCGAATCGTCGGATCGCTCGATGTGGATCGGGCACGGAGAGACGTATTACGTACCGACCTCGGTAGCGGCGGTGATCC
>JBJTAQ010000677.1:0-1307 GCA_046090945.1 Pirellula sp. | reverse complement strand
CTTGTGCGAACCCGATCGCGGAGCAGTTGAACAAGCTCACAAGGGTGGCGCACAGGAGTACTGGCAACGCTACCAAAGGGGTGGACTGCCTCATAAGGGATTTCGTGGGTTGATCGCGGATTGCTGGAGCACCAGCAATGTTGGGGAACCGTAGCGGAGGGGGGCGGTTTGGGAGGGAAGGGATCCTGCCCGGAGGAATGGCTGGATGGACTTATCCTACGTAGCAGCCGGGGTTGCTGTCAAGCAACCGGCTTTGGTGGATTTCGGCAGTGGACGGGGTAAATGCTTGCATAAACCTTGGTTTTTGCTCTTCGATAGCATTTGAGCTGGGTTGAAAATTCTTCGGATGCGGCATTCTCGGGTTATCCGTTAGAGTCTGCTCAAGTTATCCAGGTTGAGGACCGATGGAACGCGACATGGGAAGTTCTTCACGCACAACTCGAGATTCGCTTCTTGGGCGTTTGAGTACTGGCTTTGTGAAAGTCGCGAACGCTTGGGGTAGCGTCGTCATCCAGGGAATCAACACCTTGGGAGATATTTCGGTGTTTGCTTGGAGGATGGTTCTGTGGATGGTGACTTCCAAGCCGCGTAGTGGGACCTTGATGCCCAACTTTTATTCGGTGGGGGTCATGAGTCTGCCGGTGGTGGCTTTGACCGGGACCTTCATAGGTATGGTATTAGCGATTCAGAGTTACCATCAGTTCAAGGCGATGGGATTGGAGTCCAAGCTTGGGGCGGTCATCACGATGTCGTTGGTCAGGGAGCTTGGACCGGTTCTTGCGGCGACGATGTTAGCAGGTCGTGTCGGCAGTGCGATGGCCGCGGTGATTGGAACGATGCGGGTGACCGAGCAGATCGACGCCTTGGTGGCGATGGGTGCCAATCCGATTCACTACTTGGTGGTTCCTCGGTTTTTGGCCTGCGTGTTGCTGATCCCGGCCCTGACGATCATGGCTGATTTCATGGGGATCGTTGGTGGGTATTTCTTCAGTGTGATTATTTTTGGGATCGACCACGCTCAGTATTTGAAGAACAGTCGAGACTTTGTCGGTGGTTTTGATTTCTTTACCGGTATTTTTAAGAGTGTGTTTTTTGGAGCGATCATAGCGATAGTCAGTTGTTATCGTGGGTTTCACTGCCAAGCTGGGGCGGAGGGCGTGGGTCGTGCGGCGACGGCAGCCTTTGTGCAAAGCTTGGCAGTGAAACCCACGATAACAACTGACTATCGCTATGATCGCTCCAAAAAACACACTCTTAAAAATACCGGTAAAGAAATCAAAACCACCGACAAAGTCTCGACTGTTCTT
>JBJTAQ010000676.1:0-1055 GCA_046090945.1 Pirellula sp. | reverse complement strand
GTGCGACTGGTAAATCGTAACTATCCAGGCTTTTTTTTCAATCGTTGTCCCAATCCGAGCCCAGGCGTTGACTGAAAAACTCAGGATTACTAAACTTTAGCCAGACGGATGGAGGTAGTAGCTCAGTTGGTTAGAGCGTCGGATTGTGGCTCCGAAGGTCGGGGGTTCGAACCCCCTCTATCTCCCATTTCTTATTGTCTTGTGCCTTGGTACGACTGTTCAATCTAAAGTCTTCTACGTCTGTCAGGCGTCGTTCGGGAATCTTTGCGAGACGACCTCGAGCAATTTTCCATGCAATTCGGCCCCCGACGCACAAATGCTGCTTGGGCGATCCAGCCTAATTCGGTCCCCCCGACAATCGCTGACCATCCCACCTGCCTCTTGGATGAGCACCGCTCCGGCTGCGATATCCCATGGGCTCAAGCGGTACTCGAAGAATCCATCAAACCAACCTGCGGCAACATAAGCCAGATCTAGGGCTGCGGCACCGCAACGACGGATTCCGTGTATCTGTCGGCGAAACAGATCCCCAAGAGTATCGAGCGTCGATTGCATCATCTGATCCCGATCGTAGTAGAAGCCGCAAGCGATCATGGCCTGATCGAGGCCCTCGGCGTGGCTTACCCGAATCGGTTGACCATTGAACCAAGCTCCTTCGCCTCGCGCACCGACGAACCAATCCCCTGTGGCGGGGCTTGTCACAATCCCCAATATGCCCTGCCCTTTTTGATAGTATCCGATCGAAACGGCAAAATGCGGAATACCATGGATGAAATTATTGGTTCCATCCAGCGGATCGATGATCCAAGAATGATCCTCGTCTGCACGATCGCTATGCGACTCCTCGGACAAAATCGCATGCGATGGGAACGCATCAAGGATTGTTTGGACTACTGCCGACTCGGCATCTAAATCGGCTTGACTGACGTAGTTGGCAACTCCCTTAGCTCGCACCTCTAAAGGCTTTCGAAAATGATCCATCAGCGCTAGCGAACCGGCATGGGCGGCCTGGATCGCGACATGAGCCACGGAGACTTTCCACACTCTCAGACCAC
>JBJTAQ010000675.1:0-3198 GCA_046090945.1 Pirellula sp. | reverse complement strand
CTGGCAGAAATCACTTGTCACGTCACCGTTCCGGCCGATACTCCCGCTTCGTCAAAACTCTACATCGCCGGAAACCTGGAATCCTTCGGCCCTTGGAAACCGGATGCCTATGAATTGACGCGACTGAGCGATGGAACATTCCAAGCAAAAGTCGAGATTCCGGTTGGAACAAAAATTGAGTACAAGCTCACGCGAGGCAGTTGGTCGACCGTTGAAAAGTCGCACGAGGGGTCTGAGATCAGGAATCGATCACTAGTCGTTCGTGGCCCCGAAACGGTATCGATCGCGGTTGCTAACTGGGCGATTCCCAAACCCGAACCTGTGTCGAGCGCAACAGGAGATCTGCGATGGTTTGAGTTCCCCAGCCGAGTGCTCGACTCGAAACGGCGGATCACCGTGTGGCTTCCCCCCCGGTATCCCGAAGATCAAAAACTGCGATTACCGGTTGTCTACATGCTCGATGGCCAAAATACTTTCGACAACCGCCGAGCAGCTTTTGGAGTCGAATGGCAAGCGGATGAAACGGCGATGAAACTCTCTCAACCGCCCAGCAATCGGCCTTTGATTATTGTCGCAATCGACAACTCGAAAAATAGGATCGAGGAGTACACTCCTGTGTCCGATACGATCGCTGGAAAAACCGTCGGTGGAAGGGCCGATGAACATCTTCGTTTCATCGTCGAGGAACTCAAGCCTTGGATCGATCAAGAGTTTCGGACAGTAGCTGCCCCCCAAGCCACCGCGATCATCGGTTCCTCGCTCGGAGGGCTTTTCGTGTTGCATGCACTGAACAAACATCCCGAGGTATTTGGCCTTGGAGCCGCCATGTCCCCATCGTTGTTTTGGGCCGATGAGCATATGCTCGGTGTCTTCTCCAAGCCCGACGAACCCGGTGCAAAGCAGTTCAAGCAGCGACTGTGGCTCGACATCGGCACGCAAGAAGGGAAAACACCCGAGAGTCAAGCCAAAGCTGTCGAGCTAACGAAGCAACTCCACGAGCAAGTCCAACAACATCATGCCCATCGAATGGATACTCGAACGACGATCGATCCGGAAGCCAGGCATCATGAGTCTGCTTGGGCACGACGGTTGCCAAGCGCCCTGGAATTCCTTTTCCCTAGACCTCTCGAATCAGAAACCAAATGATATCCAACCCGCGCCGTTATTTAGCTTGGTTGCTCCCGATCTTTTTGTGGAACTCCAATGCGTACGCTTTTCAGAAGATCAGCGATACCAAGGTGGAGCGGATCGCTCCGTTGTCGCTCGAGGAGGTCAAACGGGCGATCGAGGTTCAGTCGGGTTACCAGATTGAGTTGGTTGCCAGCGAGCCTTTGATCAAGAGCCCTGTGGCGATGTCCTGGGATGCCTCCGGATCGCTTTGGGTCGTCGAAATGGTCGACTACAGCGAGCAGGAGAACGATGCGTTGGGGCGATTGAGCAAACTGATCGATAGCGATAACGACGGCGTTATGGATCAGGCCCAAGTGGTTGCGGAGGGTTTGTCTTGGCCTACGGCGCTAGCAACGCTCGAGAATCGAACCTGGGTCGCGGCTGCACCTATCCTGCGAGAATTCAAATCGAACGAAAACGACCCCAAGGCAGCTTGGACATCCACCACGATCCTCGATGGACTCGGTAGGCAGAACGTACAAGGCTTAGCAAATTCGTTCCATTGGGGACTCGATGGACGGATGCATCTATCGACTAGTTCCAACGGAGGGAACTTGGTATCCAAGGCACCTGAACGATTGCAGCTGCCGGTAAGTCCCTACAACGTTTCAGGACGGGACATCGCGTTGGATCTAGTCAACGGGAGACTCAGTTCCGTGGTTGGGTATGGCCAACATGGCATGGACTTCAGTCCCGTCGGAGATCGATTCGTGACGAGCAATAGCGATCATTTGCAGCAAGTCGTCGCGTGGTATCTCCCCGAACTAACCGACGCGAGCTTGTCCAAGCCGGTCGCTTGGAGACGATCGATCGCGGTCGATGGACCGCAGGCAGAAGTCTTCCGCATCTCGCCCGTAGAGTCTTGGAGAACGATCCGAACGCAAATGCGATTGGCAGGAATCTCGACAGGGATCCTCGAAGGGCAGGGGAGGGCCAGCGGCTACTTTACATCAGCCACTGGCGTGACGATCTACGACGGAGATCAGTGGCCATCGACCGACCATCCCATCGCGCTGATTGCTGATGTCGGCAGCAACTTAGTCCATCGTAAGCGTCTGATTCGAAGCGGTGTGGCCTCCAAGGGCGAGCGGATCGATGCGGCCAGTGAGTTTCTGCGGAGCAAAGACACGTGGTTCCGTCCGGTGCAGTTTGCCAATGGTCCTGATGGCTGTCTGTATATCGTCGACATGGCCCGCGAAACGATCGAGCATCCCAAGAGTATTCCAGAGCCTATCAAAAGCCAGGTCGATTTGACCTCCGGAAGAGATCTCGGTCGGATCTGGCGCGTCAAGGCGACCGGTCGTCCGGTCCGTCGCGATCCGGTAAAGCTATCGAGTTGCACCACCGCAGAGCTATGCGACAACCTTGGGCACCGAAACGGTTGGCACCGCGAGACAGCCTCGCAGCTTCTGATCGAAAGGCAGGATGCCCAAGCGATCCCGATATGCCGAAAGATACTCGCAACAAGCTCCGAACCCCTTGCACGACTGCACGCTCTTGCGGTTTTGGCATCGCTCCCGGACGGACTCGACCGAGCGACTTGGCTCGCGGGAATCGAAGACAGTTCGGAGCATGTGCGGCTCTGGGCTTGGGTCTTCGCGAATCGAATCACAGGACTTTCCGCCGAATCGCTCCGGGACCGCTCGGAGAATCTCCAAAAGTTGATGCAAGCCGAGACGGATCTGGAGGTTCAAATGGTAATCGCCGTTCGAAGTTTGCAAATTCTCGACGGCGACGAACAACGGGCCAAGCTCGTGGCTGCTTGGCTACAGCGTCAAGACCCCGCGCTACTAGCGTGCGACGAGTTGCGTGCAGCGATCGAAATTGCGATTCGAGGCAAGGCGGCCAAGGCGCTTTGGGAGCAAGCCGACTGGCTGACTGTGCTGGGGAAATCGAATCATGGCGCGAATTTCCTCGATGCCATTCTGTTTCAGTTGCAACAACATGGTGACCTCGTCTCGTTGATTGCGGTTTGGGATCAAGCCGGCTGGACACAGGAGCAATCGCAAGTAGCAACCGAGGCGTTGG
>JBJTAQ010000674.1:0-9634 GCA_046090945.1 Pirellula sp. | reverse complement strand
CGATCCGAAAGGCAGACACAGACGGCAACCCGGCAACGGTTCAAGATAGCACTTGGACTCCCTTGCTAGTGACCCCGCCATTTCCGGCATACACCTCCGGACACAGCACCTTTAGCGCAGCGGCGGCTCAAGTTTTGACGTCGATTTTTGGCGACAATTATTCTTTCGTGACACTGAAAGATCTGCCAACCAATACAACTCAATTGAACTACGATCCTACCAAGAGAATCGCACGCAGTTTCGATAGCTTTGAGCAGGCAGCTCTGGAAGCTTCCATGAGCCGAATCTACGGTGGAATCCACTATATATTCGATGGTACAGAGGGATTGACCGCTGGCAACTCGATTGGTGCTTTGGTGTACAACACGAAACTCAGACCTCAATCAACCTAGCTGTATGGGTCCGGCAAACAGGAAGTGCCCATCGAAGGGCACTTCCTCAAAAATCTAATTCTTGCTGTGTGGTTGCTAATTGGGCCGTAACCGCATAAGGGTCAACGGTACAACACCGTAGCGTACCAGCCATTCGATCCTCGAGCCACGCCGATGCCCACTGCTTGGCGTTGTCCCCAGTAGCAACAGCGGGTGATTGCATCGTCGGCCGAGACGCTTGAGAACCCAACGCCTTCGTACTGAGCATTACCCATTGATCCACCCACATGCCGACACCTCCCTTCGGCTGCCTGCTGCAGGGCTTTCTGCTTGGCAATGCAATGATCACAAGCATCGGCATATTGCGACGAAGCATTCACAGCGATCAAGACAAAGCCGACGAGGAAACTTGAAAGTCTTCGCATAGCGATCTCTCCTTAGAAAACGAGTTAGTGACCGGCCGGTTACCGCAACCTACCAAACCGAAGCCCTCAGGATACAGCCGGGGGTTTCGACGCAAGCAACTTTCACCGAGACTCGCTTGTAGTCAACCTCTAAAAATTGTTCAGTGAAGCCCCATTGACAACCTTAAGTCCTTACCTGAACCAAGAATAAATACCTAATATTTCAAAATTTTAAAACTCTTCGAGGGGATTCTATATGGATTTTATTCACTGTGCATTCAATACATTCGATTTGCATTCATTCCGTTTGCATAGGCGCTCAATCTAGATTAAACTCCTAATCCTCGCTCAATCATAAATACCCCTCCAGGAGAAGCACCTTGAAAAAAGGTACCAAGAATTCCTCAAGCACATCACAAATTGTGCGCGATTTCGCAGCAAAGAATCCTACGATGAAAGCATCGGAAATGATCAAAGAGCTGACAGCTCAAGGTCACAAAGTTTACCCGGCGCTTGTCAGCCAAGCCTTAAGAGGAACGGCCAAGGGCGCGAAGAAAGCTGGTAAAAAACGAGGCCGGAAACCTGGAAGCAAGAACAAGGTTGTTGCAGCTTCGAAGGACTCGGGTTTTGGAAATCTCAAAGCTGCCGCCGAGTTCGTACGTGCGAGCGGGTCAGCTGAAAATGCCATCAAGTCGATCCGCGAATTCCAGAAGATCGCCGCTTTGATCAACGGCTAACGCTCGTTCGGTTACCCATCGAAATCGGTTATAATTCAAAGCCAAGTTGCGAAATGCAGCTTGGCTTTTCTCATTAATCCACCCAACTCCTAGGATCCCCCAACAGCAAACACCATGCGTACCAAATGCTTCCGTTCCTTGGTTTGGTTGGCCCTCATGATGACATTAAGCAATTCGATCTGGTCCCAGGACTCCGATGTTTTTCGACCTGATCAAAATGTCTTGCCCTGCCCAGTGCCCCAAGGGGCAATCCTCCTTTTAGATTCAAATAACCAACAATTCCTCAGCATGAGAGGTGATGCGATCGATTGGATAAAGGAGGGTGATGTTTTGGTGGCGACAAAAAGTGAAAACCGAGTCAATCATATTGTGTCCCGATGGCATTTTCAGGATGCAGACATTCATGTCGAATTCATGGTTTCGCCGATCGCTGAAGGAAACAGCGGCATCTACATCCACGGCAATTATGAACTTCAAATTTTCAACTCGTTCGGCAAATCGGAACCTAACGAACATGACCAGGGTGCTTTGTACGGCTTCTCAAAACCTTTGGTGAATGCTTCGAAAAAGCCTGGAGAGTGGCAAGTCTACGACATTCGCTATCGCGCTCCGCGTCGGGATGTAAACGGAAAGATCACCAAGTCTGGTAGCGTGACGGCTTGGCTCAACGGAAAACTCGTGCAAGACAACACGACCTTCGATGAACCGCGGTCGGTTTACCACCCCTTTCGGTACGGCACTACCGATTACCTAAAAGAAATCTACAAACAGCAGTTGGCCACTCAGGTTGGCCCGGTGTTTCTGCAAGACCACGGATCTCCCACTCGCTTTAGAAACGTATGGATCAAGCCCTTGGATGACAAAGCGTTTCTATACAACAAACCTTAGAGCGACAAGTACATCTACACATCCACAGCAATGAGGTAGAACAGGGCCCTATCGTTGTGTAAAATCGGCAATTACTAGCAATCTTTCGCGACCATTTTCCTATCCATTCATCGGTCATTCGCTCCATGCAAAGTAAAAAAAGTGTCCAAGTTGGACTTGTCGGTATTGGCTTCATGGGCTGGATCCATTCGCTTGCCTATCGCCGCTCAAAAGTCGCTGACTTGGTCGCATTTGCGACCAAGGATCCGTTGAAACAATCCGGTGACTGGCGAGGCATCCAAGGGAACTTCGGGCCTCCTGGCGAGCAAATCTCCTTGGAAGGTTTGGATGTCACCGACTCGCTAGAAGCCCTAGTCTCGCTACCGAATATCGATTGTATCGATATCTGCCTGCCCCCCCATCTCCACGTCCAGGCAGCCGTTTACGCCATGGAGCACGGCAAAGATGTTCTGATCGAAAAGCCGGTCGCACTGACGCTCGAAGGTTGCAAGCAGATCCGAGAAACTGCAAAAAGAACGGGCCAGTTGGCTTTGGTCGCGCACGTTCTTCCCTACATGGGACCTTTTGCTTTTGCAACCGAATTAGTTCGTACCGGAAAATATGGGGCGCCCCTTGGAGGCTACTTTAAGCGAGTCATATCCGATCCTACCTGGATCCCAGACTTTTACCAAGCTGATAAAGTTGGTGGTCCACTGGTCGACCTGCATGTCCATGACTTGCATTGGATTCAATTGCTCTTTGGCAAGCCTAAGAAAACCCATGCGGTTGGAAGAATGAAGGGTAGCGTGGCTAAATATGTTCACGTGATCTACGAGTTCGACTCGCCGGATATTGCCGTCAGCAGCTCCTCGGGGGTAATCGACGGACCTGGAAGACCCTTCACCCACGCCTTCGAGTTGCATCTCGAAGATGCAACGCTTCATTTCGATTTTGCGGCCCACAGCGATGCTGCTGAAACAATGCCCTTGAAAATCATCACTCGAGACGGCCAAGTCCTAAGACCTGAGCTCCCAGCGGCTGACGACATCGATGCATTTCAGGCAGAAATCGATGAGATGGCTCAAAGTGTTCTGACCCGGGCCAGTGCACCGAGATTGAGTCTCGACCATGCGGCTGGTGCCGTCGAACTTGCATTGGAAATTCAATCCCAATTGATCGCTTCGCGTCGATAAACCAATGGCCATCTACCGTTTGTTTTCGATAAGACTAGCAGCTTGCCTTCTGTCGAGCCTTAGCCTGCTGCTTGACAGCTCCGACGCTTGGATCTCTAAGGCCCAGGCCCAAGTCGAGTCGGCTGCTGGAATTCGGAGATTTGCGAAGGGCCAGTGGACGATTGTCACGGATCTTCCGATCGATTCTGAACTTGAATCATGGCCTGTTGTTCTCGATCAAGCCCTTGCGTCTTGGTGTCAGAAGTGGTCGATTGCTCCTGAAGTCGCAAAATCATGGCCGCTTACGATTCACTGCATGGCAGACCGCAAGGTCTTTGAGCGAGCCGGTTTTCTAGACGGAGTCCCCGCCTTTGAAGATGGATTCCAGCTTGCCGATCGTGTTTTTCTCAACGAGCAACCATCGACCTACTACCGTCGGCATTTGCTCTTGCACGAAGCAACGCACTGGGTGATGTATCGCGCATTGAGCGGTGGAGGATCGCCATGGTTCATGGAGGGGATGGCCGAGGTCGAGGGAACGCATCGACTCAAGGATGGTGTGTTGACTCTGGCCATCATTCCAGGCGATCGCCAAGAGGTTCCGCACTGGGGTCGTTTCAAACGCCTCTCGGACTCGGTTGCAAAAAATGGGGTTCCGACTCTCAAGCAGATACTCTATTACGGCAACGACCGTCAAGATCGCATGGACCGCTACTGCTGGAGTTGGGCGGCTTGCGTCTTTTTCCGCAATCATCCCTTATATGCCTCGTACCTGCAAAAAGCTTCTGTCGCTCCGCTGGACTATTCGCTAAAGCTTAGCGAGCAACTCGAACAAACACTTGGGGATCGATGGGACTGGGTCGAGAGAGATTGGAAGGTCTTTGTCGATGAATTCGACTTTGGTTATCGACCCAATATCGACATGATAAGCTTGGAGACAACCCAGGGAATGACAACGACCGCGTTTTCCGGAGAGTCCTCGATGCAACTCGATTGCTCGATAGGTTGGCAGGATTCGAAATGCTTTTTGAAAGCTGGACAAAAGGTTCAGATACGCGCAGATGGGCGGTATGTTGTCAGGAATCAAAACCCACAGGCTTGGGATTGCTCGGCTGATGGAATTACTTACCAGCATTTTCGTCACATCCCGATGGGTAAACTGCTGGGTGGATTCGTGAGCGTGGATCGCGATGAGCCTCTGATGGTTTTTGAGATAGGAAAACAGACTGAGTTTGTTGCCCCCAGAGATGGCTGGTTACTCTTGAAAATCAATGAACCGGTCAGGCAGCGTCAGGACAACTCGGGCAAACTCGATGTACGTATCCAATCTTAGGTCGAGTATTAGCAATCAACGACATTGACAGCTAAGCCTCCTAAGGATGTCTCTTTGTATTTGGCTTGCATGTCGACGCCCGTTTGTCGCATGGTTTCGATGACGCGATCTAAGGAGACAAAGTGCTTGCCGTCGCCATAGAGTACCGCAAGCCTCGCGGCATTGATTGCCTTGGTCGCACCCATCGTGTTGCGTTCGATGCAAGGGACTTGAACCAGTCCTGCGATGGGATCGCAGGTCAGGCCCAGATTGTGCTCCATTCCAATTTCAGCGGCATTTTCGATCTGTTCGATCGATCCAGCCATGCAAGCGGCGAGTCCTGCTGCAGCCATCGAGCACGCCACACCGACCTCGCCTTGGCAACCCATCTCAGCCGCCGACAAAGAGGCATTGCGTTTGTAGAGCATCCCGATCGCACCGGCGGTCTTTAGGAATCGATGAACCCCCTCTCGATCCGTAATGGTTCGATCGAAATCCGGATGCCCCGGGTCTGGAACCAAGTAGACGTAATACCCCAACACCGCGGGTATGACCCCCGCAGCACCGTTGGTCGGTGCAGTGACGACCTGCCCCCCTGCGGCATTCTCTTCATTGACCGCTAACGCAAACAAACTAACCCAATCGAGTTGCTGCAGAGGATCCTTAAGCCTCTCTTGAGCGTGTTGCAATAGCCACTGGCTCGGGACCAATTCGGTTCCGCCGGTTAGCTTTTGGTAAATCCCCGGGGCTCGCCGTCGAATGTGCAGTGAGCCCGGCAAGACGCCTTGGGTCATGCAACCGCGATCGATACAGCTAGCCATCACCTCCCATAGTCGATCGAGCCCTTCGGCGATCTGATCCGAGGTCCGCAAGACCAATTCGTTGGCGTCGATCACTTCGTCGATCCTGAGATTGCCCGTCCGGGCCATCTGAATCAATTCTGCGGCGGTAGTAAACGGATAAGGTGCCCGTTCCGTTTGGCTCTCGGACTTGCACTGCGAGTGCTTGAGTTCCATGAGTTCCTGTTCGTCGTAGACGAAACCACCGCCTGTCGAATAATAGCGTTTTGAAAACAAGATACAGTCTTGTTGATCGAGCACTGAAAATTGCATGGCGTTGGGATGAGCCGGCAGAGTTTGGTTGCGAAGCCAAACCAAGTCTTTTTTTTCATCGAAGGGAATCGATCGTTTTCCTGCGAGATTTAGCTTGAAGGTCCCACGTAGCGAATCGACCGTTTGCTTGAGTGTTTGCACATCGGTTCGATCCGGCAAGCATCCAGCGAGCCCGCAAAAAATTGCCGTGTCGGTCGCATGACCAAGTCCCGTCAAAGCCAACGAGCCATAGAGTTCGACGCGAACGCGATGCATCCGAGCGACAACCTCCGGCTGATCGACCGTTTCGTGGGCAAATCGGCAAGCTGCGATCATCGGGCCGACTGTATGGGAACTTGACGGCCCAACACCAATCTTGAACAGTTCAAAAACGCTGATCATTGACTTGCTTCCTGGTTGAATGCGTTATCAAACAATGTCGATCGGAGACTTACTTAACTGAAAACTTTTGACTTCTCCGTTGTCGAATGAAATACGAGCCATCCGCTTCGGACCAAATCCCTCGACCGAAACGACGTTGCCAAGACCATATCTTGGGTGCGAGATTCGGGTGCCATCTTCAAAGTGATCGACGGGCGTGCCGGCCAGGGTGATCGATGCCCCGATGCTCGAACCAGTCTTGAGGCCTCCAAACGTTTTGCTGCGATCTGAGCGGGGCTCTTGGCAGTACTCATCAAAGCCATCGCTGGAATCGCTCGAATCGATGTACGTTTTGGGCTTCTTTTTCGAACCCTGCTTCAGGCTTCGCGGAGCCTCGTCAAACGAATCCTCGCCGGGTACATCCTGATTGATATCCCAGTCGCCTGAGTCGGAGAAATCTCCGGACGGTTGGTCGGACCAAGCAATATCTCTGGGATTGGCTCGGGTGTAATCGAGCACCGCCATCTCGGCCCGGGGCAACTCCATGAGGAACTGGCTGGGACATCCCATGCGGCTGTTTCCAAACCCGCGGCTCGAAGCGTTGCTGATTTGCAACTCGCGTTTTGCCCGAGTGATCCCGACGAAGAACAGACGGCGTTCCTCTTCGAGTTGGGCGGGGTCGCTTTTGCTCCGAGCATGGGGCAATACATCCTGTTCGACAGCGACCACGAAGACGTTATCGAACTCAAGCCCCTTGGCTGAGTGAAGGGTCATGAGGGTCACGCGGTTCTCGTCGGTGATGTTGTCGGTATCGCTAGCCAAGCTGATCTCTTCGAGAAATTGCTGCAGTCCTCCACCTTGCCCCAGCAGCGAGTCTTTATCCTGAGCATCCGCGAGCAGTTCACCGACGTTTTCTTTGACACTCTCATCGGGTGCCTCAGACTTCTTGCCAGCCAAGTATTCAATGTAGTTGGTGGCTTCGAGCAGATGCTCGAGCATCGCGACAATCGACTCACCGGATAAATCCACTAGCCGCTCGTAGATGTTCAAAAACTCGCGGGCTCCCGACTGGGCTTTTTTGCTGAGCATCCCGTGGTCGATCGCGGCCCTCAGGGCCACGATCATGGAGATATCGCGAGATCGAGCCAACTCAGTGACACTCTGAATCGCTTTGTCACCGAGTCCTCGCGGGGGTAGATTAACCACTCGTTTGAATGAAATATCGTCCTCGGGATTATTGACCAAACGCAAGTAGGCGATCAAGTCTCTGATTTCCTGACGCTGGTAGAACCGGAATCCACCGATGAGTTGGTAAGTGATGCGACGACGCATCAGAGCTTGCTCGAAAAGCCGTGAATGGGCGTTGGTTCGATACAAGACCGCGAAATCCTTGGGCTTTGCTGTCTCCTCGATGATGTGCTTGGCGATTTGATCAGCGATATGCTCGGCTTCATCCTTTGCAGAGGCATAACTGCAGAGTCGAATCTTCGAACCATCCGAACGAGTTGGGATGAGCATCTTGGCTTTGCGATGGATATTGCACGAGATCAACTGATCGGCCGCCGAGAGGATCTGTGGCGTGCTGCGATAGTTCTCTTGCAAACGGACCACGGCCAATCCAGGATAGTCTCTTTCAAAGTTTAAAATGTTGCCGATGTCCGCTCCTCGCCATCCGTAGATCGATTGATCCGGATCCCCAGTGACATTGATATTAGGATGATCGATCGATAAACCTCGCACGATCAAATACTGTGCCAAGTTGGTGTCTTGGTACTCATCGACCAGGACGTAACGGTGCTTGGAGTCCAAATCGGCGCGAAGGTCTTCGTTGGTCCTGATGATCGTCGCCGTGTGCATCAGCAGATCGTCAAAGTCGACGGCGTTGTTGCTGAGCAAGTACTTTTGATAGACCGGGTAAATTTTACGAACCGCGCTTTCGGCAGCGTTTCGGGGCGGTTCGTGAAGCATCTCTGGAGTGATCGCGCGATTCTTCAAGTTTGCTATTCCACGGGCAATGTCCGAGAAATTTAAATGGCTCAGTAAAACTCCACTGAGCTTGATCGCTTCCTCGAGCGCTTTCTTGGAATCATCGATGTCGAAAATCGTGTAATTATCCTTCAGACCGACCATGTTTCCGTAGTACCGCAAGAAACGCGCGCAATAGCCGTGGAAAGTCCCCATCCAAATCGGATTCTCTCCCACGATTCGGGCTACCCGATGCTTCATTTCCTTGGCCGCTTTGTTCGTAAATGTCAAAGCCAAGATCGAGTAGGGAGAGATACCTTGCTCGAGCAGATGAGCGATACGGTGAGTGACGACCCGCGTTTTGCCAGTACCCGGACCAGCAAGTGTCAACAAAGGCCCATCAATGTGCGAGACCGCCTTGCGCTGCGCCTCATTCAATCCATCCAAAATCTGACTCATTCTGCCGCTCGCCTCCTGAAATCCATTATCTGCCAGCGACGGGATTCTTCCAAGTACCAAGCGGATTTGACGCAATTCGGCTTGACCGCTCCCCTACGATGAACCAGATTTGCAAGCATCTTAGCATTGCCGAGCGAGAAAATTCGGAACCTTTCGGAACAATTTTAATGACCCACCTGGAATCCCAGCCTCAAGACTCCCAAAAACACCCAACCAACCTCGCTGAACTCATCGCTAGCGGTTGGCGATCTCGAAGCGTCAAAGAGGAAATCCGCGAGAATTTCCTCCGTGCCCTTGAATCCTCCGAGGAACTCTTTCCGGGAATCATCGGCTATCAAGACACCGTGTTGCCCGAACTGAATATCGCGTTGCTAGCGGGTCACGATCTGCTGTTCCTCGGGGAAAAAGGACAAGCCAAAAGCAGACTCATGCGGACCATTGTCCGATTCCTGGACGAGTACGTCCCTTACCTCGATATCGAAGATGTCCCGGTCCACGAAGATCCATTGCGGCCAATCACCCAACGAGCGAAGAATTTTCTAACAACACATACCCCCGAGCAGACTCCGATCGCTTGGTGGCATCGACAGGATCGGTATGTCGAAAGGTTGGCACCGGGGACCAAGTTTGCCGATATCATCGGCGAGATCGATCCCTCGAAACTCACCGGTGGGGTAAGCATGAGTTCTGAGTCAGCACTGCACTTTGGACTCATTCCCCGGATGCATCGAGGCATCTTTGCGATGAATGAGTTGCCTGAACTCGATGAGTTGGTCCAAGTCGGCTTGTTCAACATCCTCGAAGAGCGGGACGTGCAGATCCGAGGCTATCCGGTCCGTTTCGACCTGGACATCTTCATCATGTTCTCGGCCAAC
>JBJTAQ010000673.1:0-3549 GCA_046090945.1 Pirellula sp. | reverse complement strand
CCTTGGTCTGAGGTTTAGGACCGGGGTAGCGGAATTGGGTTTCGGAAACTTCCTCGATATCTTCATTTCCCTCGTTCTCTTTGATCGCTTGATGATAGAAATACTCCACGAGGGTAGTGCCATGGTGCTGTTCGATGAAATCGATGATCCGCTGGGGTATATTGTGCTGGCGGGCCAAGTCGGCGCCGTCTTTGACATGGGCGATGATCACCAGGGTGCTAAGTTCGGGTTGGAGTGAATCGTGTCGGTTCGCTCCTGGCATTTGATTCTCGACGAAGTAATTCGGCTTGAACATTTTCCCGATATCGTGAAAGCAAGCACCTACGCGTACGAGTAGACCGTTGGCTCCGATGCTCTCGGCTGCTGACTCGGCAAGCGATGCGACCGAGATGCTATGGTTGTAAGTACCCGGAGCGCGCTGAGCAAGTTGCTTGAGGAGCGTGTGGCTCATATCACCGAGTTCCAGTAGGCTCAAATCCGTCTGAATTTTGAATAGCTTTTCGATGAAGGGAAGTACACCAACCATCAGTGGTCCGCACAATGCAACGAATGCAGCCTGTTTGATCGCTTCAAAAACCAGACGGGATGAATAGATCGGTACAGATTTAGTGGTCTCACCGATGGCCGGGTCAGCAGAAAACTCTAGAGATTGGCCAGTCATTACACCGAGTCCAAGACAGGTTGCAAAGACAATCAGAGAAACCCCTAATCCAACATAGACAAGCCGAGTGCGGTTGCGTATGCGACCGCACAGAAGAATCGAACCGGCGGCGGCGCTAAAGGTCAGAATGTATTCCGAGAGATCTCCACTTGTAGAAAACGCGATCACTAGGCATATAGCTGCCATAAGCATCAATGCTGTTGGTCGGCCATAAACCAGGGCCGCGCAGATTGCGCACAGTGTCACGGGGATGATTTCGACGTGAAAAGGATCCCTCGAAGCAAAAACAGAAACCAAAACTGCGATCACCGCGAGCCCTACTAGTCGAACAAGACTAGGCATTTCCAAAATAGGCCAGCGATCCCGAGATTGGTAGATAAAGAAACCACAGAGGGCCGAGACGGCGGCGAGCAAGCCCCAGTTGGAAACCAGTCGCTGGAGTTTCTGCCCGAGGCTCATTTGAGCTATGTATGCTTGGTGCTCGGTTCGCAGAAGACGAATCTCCTTGGGCCCAAGCACTTTACCCATGGGAACAAGGGCCCCGTACGTCGTCTCATAGGAAACCATCGCAGGCTTGACCGCATGGACTGCGCTGATGCGAGCGACATTGCTGAGGTCTTCTCGCAAAGTCAACGTCGAGGGTAGTTTCGAAACAACGTATCGATGCACGATTTGAGCGAGCAGTTCAGGTGATCCGTCTCCAAACTGATTCTTAAACTCCCGCTCCAAGGATCCTTTTAATGTGACGATCAATTCAGCGATTCGAACCCTGGAAACATCCACATCGATGCGCTGATCGTCGTTTCCTTGTTGAATCACTTTAATAAACCGCTGATTTCCACGCTGAGGATCATGCCTTAGAGTCTGTAGAACACCGACTTCCTCCAAGGGTGCGAAAATCTTTTTCATAGCAGCATCGAATTTGGTGATGTCTGCATCGGTCGCAAGTGTTTTTTTAATCGAATCGATGATTTCTTGCTGATCGACGCCGTTGCTCGCAGCGCCGTCGATTTGAGGACCGAACAATTCCAGGTTCCCCTTTTGCTCTTGGCTAAGTTGCTCGGCGGGATTCGAGTCCCGGAGCGAGAAAAGCGCATCTTGCAAATCGCCACGAAGTCGAATCAATGGCTCCTTGCGATTCTCATAAATACACAGAACATCCCGGGCTGCCTGGACTCGAAGTACGTCCGTCTGAGCTTCGTCCTCAATTTGGAACGGGATACGTGCGGGGATCGCTCTCTGGGGCACAAATCCGATCCTGTATGGGAACGGGGGCTCCCAGCTTCTGAGCAACAGCGATAAAGCTAGACCGCATAGCAGGAGCAAAGTCAGTTTCGAGACCACCGCAGTGTCCTTGGCCCAACAAATCCAGTCTTGCCTATCGAAATGCCTAGTTCTCAGGGATGCTGCCCGCTCGCTGCGACTCTTCTTCGACGTGTTTTGCATGGCGATTATCCCAATCCCAATCAGGTCCGATCTGGCCTTCGAGGGGGACGATTCTGGGACACCTGCGGCTGTTCATAAGCAGCGACGATTCGCTGAACTAAAGGATGTCGAACGATGTCGCTGTC
Organism: Pirellula sp.; assembly: GCA_046090945.1. Taxonomy (GTDB): domain Bacteria; phylum Planctomycetota; class Planctomycetia; order Pirellulales; family Pirellulaceae; genus JBKCUI01. The sequence goes on along the minus strand of JBJTAQ010000673.1, from coordinate 1,317 downwards.
TTGAAGCTTGATAATCGCCACTCCGTCGATGGATCCGAGTCGCTGAATGGCATCTCGCAACCCGCTTGTAACACCCGAAGGAAGGTCCACTTGGGATGTATCTCCCGATACAACCACCTTGGATCCTTCGCCCATGCGAGTCAGAAACATTTTCATCTGCGCGACAGTCGCATTCTGAGCCTCATCCAATATGATGAAAGCTTGATTGAGGGTTCTGCCTCGCATGTACGCAAGCGGAATAACCTCGATCACCTCTTGCTCCATCAAGAATTTTACTTGGTCAAAATCGACCATCTCGTTGATAGCATCAAGCAGTGGGCGCAAGTAGGGATTGAGCTTCTCCTTGAGATCTCCTGGCAGATACCCTAGGCTCTCGCCTGCTTCGACCGCAGGTCGAACCAATACGATCTTTCGAATGCTTTTTGCTCGATAAGCTTCCACTGCGGTGGCAACTGCTAGGTAAGTCTTTCCACATCCGGCTGGGCCAGAACAAAGCGTCAGGTCGTGCATCCGGATCGCATCGATGTAGGCAGCTTGTCCTGCTGTACGGGGTTTGATCCTCCGCACTTTGTTGCCGATGGCTACCTCGCTATGTTCGGCCCTTGGATCCACGGAAGTCCTAGCACTGGGATCAACAGCTTGTTGCAAGAGGCCATCGATCTCTTCGGGCAGGATTACTCCGCCGCGGACGAGTTTCTCCTTGAGCTTTTCGAGTATGCCTGTGGCGATGTCGACGGAACTACTCGGGCCGGCAACTTTGATCGTCCCATTTCGATGGGTGATGGCGACTCCAAGCTGGTTCCGGACTTTTCGCAGGTGGTTGTCTTGGGGACCAAAAAGCTGGATGGCTAACTGGGGATCCCCCAACGTTAGCGTCGATTCTGACATAGCTGAGCCTTCTTTCATGAAAACACCGTCATTGTATTGTCGCACGAACACACATGGGTTTCAAACCCCAGCAAGGCAATCGACTCAGATCCACCCCAGAAGAATAGCGATCAGACCAACAACTCCCGCAGGAATCAGGGAATCGGTAACGTCCCAAACCCCACCGAGTCCCGCAAAACTTCCCCCGGAATCCTTGACCGATCCAGAGCGTTTCATCATGGACTCAATGAGATCTCCAAAAAGACCGAACCAAGTCAGCGCCGTTCCAAGCAGTACCGCACCGATGACCTGCCACCCTGGTGTCGAATCGAATTCAGCCCGATGAAACCAGGTGAAATACAGCACAGCTGCCAAACACGCAGTAATCCAACCCCCAACGAGCCCTTCCCAAGTTTTTTTGGGGCTTAAAACAGGGGCCAGCGGGGTTTT
>JBJTAQ010000672.1:0-4423 GCA_046090945.1 Pirellula sp. | reverse complement strand
AAATGGCTATGCACTGGCTACCGAATCTGGTTTACGTCAAGTTGCCAAAAAGCTTTCAGAAATGACGCCCGCACAGCGAGAATCGCTCATGGGCAAGCTGCGTACTGGAGTGCAGTGGGACACACAAGTCACCTTGGCCGGCTGCTCGCATCTTGTGACTCAGGCTTACTGCTCCGCGCTTCCGGTGGCCTACTCCCCTCATTCGCCGGATCTGTGGAAGCCTTTTGCGAGGCTGATTCTCGAAGCAGCCTACGAGAGCACCTTCTTGGCCGGCCTGATCAATGCAAGCCAGACGAAAAACCGCACTGTCTACTTGACCAGTCTAGGTGGTGGAGCGTTCGGAAACGCATCGAGCTGGATCTATGATGCAATGCGGCGAAGCATCCAACTCTTCAGCGATCGGGACTTGGATGTCAAGTTGGTCAGCTACGGTGCGTCAAACCCCTCAACCCAACGGTTCATCGAATCGTTAGGGTGAGTTTATCGGAAGCTGCTAGTTCTTAGGCACTCGGTTTGAGCCCCGGGTTTTCCATGCCCAAAACAGCAGGAGCATGGCGGAAATGGCCAGGATTCGCCAAGTCCATTGTTTGGCATCCCCGAGTTGTTCGGCGATCGGTTTGCCCACATTGCTCGCCACCGACTCGACGGTGTTCTCAACAAGTTGACGCGTGCCATCGAGGAATGGCTCGGGGTTGGCGACGAATGCGGCCAAGGCGGTACCACCGGCAAGGGTGAGTTTGTTTCGCCAGACAAAGTCCATAGCGCGATCTCCGTAGCGGCCAACGACACCCAGCAGATCGGTGTTCTTTGCAAGTGTTGCCGTGGCCGGTTCGTCGGCGAGCATCGCCATTCGTCGTACACTTTGGCCCGAAAGCTGTTTCATGGCACCGACTGCCGGAGAGCCTGCTTGAGTGATTAGTTTTTCCGCAACGGAGCCGTGTTTGATCAGCGCTTCGCCAGCTTCTTCTCCGAATTCACGAACCATTCGGATTCGAACAGGACCCTCGAGTGCTCCGATCGCTTCGTCGCCGTACCTCGAAAGCAAGCGTGCCGAGATGGCCGCATCGGCACCGGAGTCTTCGAGAATCCTCAGGGCTCTGGGGCCACCTTTCTGGATCACTTCCAAAACGTCGTCCCCTGCATTGGCAAGGACTGACTGAACCCTTACCGTAAGCTTCTCAATACCTTCATCGGCGACCTCTTTGGAGAAACGTCGGATGAGTTGTTCGGCGGCTTCTCTGGCGAGTGCTGCTTTCCCTTGTGCAAGGGCCGAATTCGCTCCTATTGTCATGACCGAAACGATGGCCAACAGTAGCCCTGAGAATCGCAACCGAGAAAATCGAAGGTCAGGACATCGGTTACTTGGTTGTTTCGTTTTCATTTTGCGCCTCACTAGGGAAAAAAACTTTCAGGATCGCCTCGCGACGCACCCTATCTCGCTCGATGCTCCAGCGTCGAAATCGGCCGTCTAAACCTTCAGAGTCCGAGTCGCCTTTGCAAATCAGATCGTGGACCAACGAGAGTTGTTTGGATATTTGAAAGCTCAATTCGGCCTCAGGTTCCGACCACCAATCCCAAATCCGCATCACTATTTGATCGATCAGAACGCCCGCCACAAGGCCGACTCCTAAAGTTGCCCAGCCACTTGCAGCACCGGTCGATAGAATTCCCGCAGAAACACCCATCCGAATGGCTACCTGCGCCATGACTTCGCCAGCAACTAGCGACACCAACTGGCTCTCGACATTCGAGGATAGATCCTCCGAGACGACTTGAGAAGCCTCCGCAAGAGCTTGGCGAAATTGCAATTCATACTCGGAGCCGTCGGCAGCTTCGAGTCGGACCAAATCAGGAAGCCCTTGGATATCTGCCCGGATATCGACAAGCATCTGATTCTCGATGTCTCGCACTTGCATCAGCCGATCGAGAATCGCTTGTTTGACGGCGGTTTCGAGTTGCTGCGTCGAGAAGATATGCTGCTCAAACTGCTCCTTCAGATACGTCTCGTGGCGGTCGTGATCGTTCCCCGGAAGCTTGTCGAGCACCAACTTCCACTTGCTCTTGAATCCGAGAATCGACTCGGAATATTTGGGGACGTTATCGTAGGCTTTGCTAAAGGCAACCTCGATGGCTGGATAGCCGAGCTGCTGGAGACTTTGGACCTGTTGACTTGCCTTATCTAGGTGCTTGTCAATGAGTTGCCGAAGTGCTTGGCTGCCCGACTGCGCTTCTCGTTTGGACTGGATTTGATTCGATTGATGGCCTGAGCCTTGAGGATTCCAAAGTTGGGCGTTAGTCCAAAGGTACGCCAGAATCGCCAACGCCGCGCAGGTTAAACCCGCGATCCAAAGAGGCCCGATGCGTGTCGATGCGTTCTGTGAAGGCATTTGAGTCTAGGCAGTTTTTGAACCAAATCCGGGCGCTGCAGGGTTAGCCAAAGCATATCCGCCAAACGCAGAATAATAGGAACTTTACACCCCGAAGGCTGCATTGTAGAGCCAAGAACCATTTGATTTAGGAGCCTAGGCTCGGATTTTGGCGTCAGAATCGATAAGGTTTGTTTCAATCGCATGACTTTTGGCCATAAGAATCGAACATGTCGATCTTCCAAAGACCTCTCGGAGCTACGTTGCTGTTGGGGACCGCGCTGGGGACTCCCTATGTATTGTTCGAGACCGAGCCGGGGACGCAGTTGCGTCGGGCCGTAGCCTTTGAGAACGAATCCCAGAGCGCATCTGCCGACGGCGCTCCAGCGACGGATTCCTTTGGAACTCCTCTACAGGCACCAACCGCTGCTCGCGATATTTCTCCACCGAAAACGCAATCCGATGCCAAGCCAACTTGGACCGAAGAGCTACCGATGAGTGTCGCGCCGAGTCCAATAGATCTTCGGCAAGTCATCCGCTTCGATGTGACACCGGACTTTGTGTATCGAAGTTTTCCTAGGGTATCTACGGTACTATCGGACTTGAGCCTCGACGGACTTCGCGTCCCCTTGATTTCAGGGACGCAGCCTCACGATGTGGCCGGCTCGCTGACTTATTATTTCGACACCAATAAAACCGTTCGCAGGATTCAATTCCAAGGAGTCACAGGGGATGCAGGCCCCTTGATGCAGCTGATGATCCAGCACTACCGCTTGGTTCCAGAGCGGAGTCTTGGAGGCCAACTCCTGACGATGCGTTGGAACAATCGTGTCACCAGCTTCGTCCACATCGCACCGGCTCCCGTGGTCAGCGCCCAGCAGCCCAACGCTCGCTTCGCATTCTTCATGGAGATCAACAAGCCGACCGATCACTACGGACTCAGCCAGCAAGCCTCTCAGATGCTCATGCAGGCACAGGCTGCCCAGCGATGGTAACAGACGAGTGAAAAAACCGGTCTAGCGAAAATAACCAGGGGGGAGCGATTGACCCTGGGCCTGTCCATAACCGTACCCAGGCGGCAGGACTTGTCCGTTTTGAAACGGGACACTCTGAGGGGGGAGATTGGGGCCCGGATAATAACCAGGCGGAAGATTCTGAGGCGGATAGTTCTGCGGGAGAAATTCTTGAGGTGGATAGTTTTGAGGAAAGTTTTGGGGAGGTTGATACAGTTGCGGACGATTCGGATCGGATTGGTAGCCGGCTTGGAAGCCTGGCAGGCTTTGAACAGGCACCGGCAATTGTTGACCGTCCCCTGAAAACACGATGCCTTGAGAGTTGGTCGTCCACTGGATGCCTTGTTTGTTCAGCTCATCTTTGACCTGCTGGGTCGCATCACCGATCTTATCCTTGTGGAACTTCAGTTGCGGGACTCCATTTTCCCAATCGACCGACATTGCCCCGGTCGCAAGCAGCCCGGCTCCGACGGTTAGCAAAATTCGGGAACCCAGTGGCGAGGAAGCGATCCGCCGGATCGGTGCAGGTGCGAAAAACAGAAGCATTTCGACCATGCGCTGAGAATTAGTCTTGTCAGGGATTTTCGTGGGTCTTTTTGGTTTGGCCATCTTCTCAGTCATCCCCACTTCATGCAGTGCTACCAACCCTGGAGGTGCTTGTAAGAGAAACTAGGGGCTCAAGGCAAGATCAGTTCTGGATCCTCGTGAGTACGAAATTTTGTCGCCAAAACCCGCTAACCAGATTTTTTCAAGATCTTTGGAAAAACAGGGTTTCATTACTTTTCCTTAAGCCGAAACAGTTGATATAGTTTGGTGTTAAGAAAAAGTGCAGCCGACGTTAATCCTCTCCGATTCCGATCCGCAGTCATTTACTTTCCGGTTTTTTGTCCGGTTTTTGGCTAGGAGGAGATCGATGTCTGCTGACTGGTACTTTATGAAAAAGGGTTTTTTCGGAGGTTCGAAAACCGTTGGGCCAATCGCCGAAGCTACGTTTGTAAAGAAAATACAGACCGGCGAGATTGCACCCGAGACGATGGTATCGAG
>JBJTAQ010000671.1:0-5215 GCA_046090945.1 Pirellula sp. | reverse complement strand
GGAACAAGCCAACTCGGACCCTACCAACAGCGAAAGTTCATCCTTAAGTCGAGACAACTTAGACTCCAACTCCAACCGTTGATCCTTCAATTCAAGTTTTGCCCTTCTTAGCGACGTGGTATCCTCGACTTGGCCGCCAAGTTTGATCAACTCGTTCTCAATTCCGATCTGTTCTTGCACGGCATCGTCCGCTTGGGACAGCAAATCGAGCCCCATCTGACAAGCAGCGATGCCATAATGCAATCGCATCGCCGCAACCGCAGACTCAAAACGGACTTGAGTCTCCCATTCCTTCAGCAAGCAAATCAGAAACTTCCGCTGCGCCTCGGTACTCTTTTTCCAAACCGCAGTATGCTTGAGCAATCCCGATTTGGAGGGTGCCGACCAAGCCGCTTGAGTTCGACCAACAGCCGCCCCTTTTTGGCTAAACCAGAAGGCTCGATCCGCGGTTGCAGAAACACTCGAAGCACCAGAGTCTGGAGAGTTCGATGAGCTAGAGTTCTGCGCAAGCAGTTGGCTGCCGACAAGCCAGCTACCAAGTAGCCAACCCGCGATCATCATCGACCTTAGCAGCCCGGACATCATTGACCGTTTTTCTCCGATCCACGTCTTGTTGTTATCCAAACACTCGCCCTAGGAAGCCCAGGGCCCTGTGCGGTTTGCTAGCAAACGTTCGGCGAGTGCATAGATTGGGCCCATAACGGTTGCCTGTTCGGCTCTCATCGATACCCGGTTATGCGAAACTCAACGATTCTCCTCAATGTTCTATTCAGGCAAACTGCGGAGAGTTTACGGGCACCAATTAGACGGAGTTGGTGGACCAATGGAGCCTAGGCCGAATGACGGGCCCGTACCAGGATCCGAGAAACTCCTTGCGCATCGCACCGGTATCCAGGACGCTAAAGGCCAACACGGCATCGCATTGAATGGTAGGTTTTCCAACCTCGGGACCCAAAAACAGACTTAGAACGTATCGAGAGTCATTGAGGAAATTCGCTGGCAGTACACATTCGGCTCGGTAGCGGCCCACAGACAGCGGCTTTCCAAAGGTGTCGTCTGGGGTTAAGCACATCGAAGGCGCGTTGGCCGATGAGAGTACGAACACACCGTTCTCATCCTTGAGATGAAGTTGGACGGTGTTGTAGCTCTGATCTAGCAGGACTTCGTATTCGATGGCAATCACAATAGGTTGATCGATATCGACTTGATCGGTGCTGGACTCCGCACTTGCGTTGCGAACGCTGATCGATCTTAGGCGTACCTGTTGGCTTGAAGGCGCTTTGGGGACATCCCAGTGGATCGCACCGGTATCGGCTCGCATGCCTTGAAGGTAGTGCTCGATGACTCGTTTTGGTGTTTCGTCGAGCACGATCGATCCGTGATCGAGCAGCAGCGCGCGCGAGCAAATGTTGGAGATTGCGGCTAAGTTATGCGATACCACGAGGATCGCTCGCCCCTGATTCCCTAATTCGGTGGCTTTGCCCATGCATCGATTCTGGAAGGCTTGGTCTCCTACGCTCAGGACTTCGTCGATGATCAATACATCGGGTTCCATATGGGCAGCGACCGAGAATCCGAGTCGAACGGTCATCCCGCTCGAGTATCGTTTGACTGGCGTGTCCAGAAATTGTTGGACTTCAGCGAACTCTACGATTTGATCGAATCGCTTGCGGATTTCGGCTCGTTTCATGCCCAGGATCGCACCGTTGAGAAAGATGTTTTCGCGACCAGTCAATTCAGGGTGAAAACCCGTGCCAACCTCGAGCAGGCTTCCGATCCGTCCGCGGACCCCGACGCGTCCAGTCGTTGGCGAGACAATCCTCGAAAGGATCTTCAGCAGGGTGCTTTTACCTGCTCCGTTGTGTCCGATCACACCGACAACCTCACCTTGCCGGATCTCAAAGCGAATATTCCTCAATGCCCAGAACTCGGACGAGCCCTTGGTACTCTGGAGTCCTCTTGCAAGCAACCTTTTGAAACCTGTCGAGATTGCTTCCGTCAGCCGTTGATGCTCCCCTATAGTCCCGAGCCGGAATCGCTTCGAAACATCCTCGACGCTGATGGCGATGTTTGGATTTCGATCCAAGTTCATATTCATCAGATCCTATCGGCCATCCATTGGTTGCTTCGCTGGAACCAGACCAGACTCGTTAGCACCAAAGCGATCGTCACGATGACAGCCAGGAACATTCCAAGCAACGGAGGCAGCGGGGATCCCAAGACACCCCATCGAGCCAGCCCGATACAGCTAGCCACTGGATTGGCGCAGTAGAGGATTTGCCAAGGGTGGCTCAAGGTGCTCTCGATGCGTTCAAAACCATAAACGACCGGGGACAAGAACATGCCGATTTGCATCACAAAGGGGAGAACATATCCGACATCGCGGTACTGAGCGTTCAAGGAGCTGAGCCAGAGAATGGCACCCAAGCAAAAGATGGCCAGCCAAAGGACCGCTAGTGGAGCTGCCCAGATACTCGTCCAGTAAAAGGATTGACCGAGCCAGGCCGCCAGGGGGACCAACAGCAAGCCGCCAACCGCCAGATCAAAAAGTGCGCACAGCAGACTTGAAAGCGGCAGCAGCATTCGCGGGAAATAGATCTTGGTGATCACATGCCTGTAATTGACAAGGGAACCTGTTGCATCCCGAAGCGAGTTATTGACCATCTGCCATAGCAGCATTCCAATCAGGATCACCGAGGCGTCTTGCCAGAATGTCGAACGAGTTCCATCGAGATTTTCACGGGCTCCCATAAAGTAAAAAAGCAACAAGAAAATCAGAGTACCGAGCATCGGTTGGATCAAGACCCAAAGAACGCCAATAAAAACCTGGCGGTAGCGGATCAGCAGGTCCCTTTGAAAGAAGCCAAAGAGCAGCTCTCGAGACGCCCAAGCCTCTTTCAATTGCTTTAAACCTAAAGGGTCAGGCTGCCCGTAGTAGAACAACTCTGATGAGCCTTCATTCTTATTGCCCGAGTGTTGATCCGTCACGAATAGTTTTGCCTCGATGGAACCGATCCATTTCTCCGCCGATCCAGCTTGGATTTACATCCAGAGAGTCTTCTGTCTCCCCCATTGTAATTGTTCAGCTTCGAGCTGTGAACCTTGTTTTGCTCAGCTCGATCGATTCGCCCGACGCCAACTGTTCATTCGGCTATACTACTGGCGAATTGACACCGCATGCAAATACACACAGATCTTGAATCCATGGATCAAGCCAATCCCTGCCTACCGTTGCTTTGGGTCGAAAAGCTGACCAAGCAGTACGGTTCCTTCCGCGCCTTGGACGAGTGCGATCTGCAGGTTGCCGAGAACTCGATTTTTGGACTATTGGGTCCCAATGGGTCTGGAAAAACCACTCTCATCCGTTGCTTGCTCGGCTACCTGAATCCTACTTCAGGTATCGCGAGGATCCAAAATTATGACTGTTGCACGCAGAGCCTTCAGGTACGCCAGCGAGTTGGCTATCTACCCGCCGAACCAAAACTCTTTCGGATGATGCGAGGCCGAGACTGCATCGAGTTTTTTACATCGATGCACCCACGGGGCAACAAAATCGCCGCCCTCGAATATGCCGACCGCTTGGCGCTCGATCTAAACCGACGCGTGGCGTTCATGTCCACCGGGATGCGCAGAAAACTCTCGATCTGCTGTGTGCTCGGGTGTCCCAGCCCCTTGATGATCTTGGATGAGCCAACCGAAAACCTTGACCCATCGGTTCGCTTCACCGTAATCGAATTGATCAAGGAGATCCACGCCCAAGGATCCACGGTTGTACTGTGCTCCCACATCCTCAGCGAAATCGAATCGCTGTGCGATCAAGTCGGAGTACTTCGGCAGGGTAAGATTGTCCGGACAGCCCGTTTGGAGGAAATCCGAACCACCCACCTACTCCGCGCTGAGATGGATCCAGACAAGGGACTCGGACAACTCCCAAACGGGATCCAATTGCTCGAATCCCGCGGGCAAAATGTTCTTCTGGAGTTAAACGGTACAGTCGATCCGTATTGCGAATGGATATCGCAATCCGGATTGCGAAATATCCGGCTTGAACTAGTCGGATTGCGAGGACTATACGAGCAGTACCATCGAACCGATGGAAACGTAGCGCGGGAATTGGACGAAGTCGAACTCAGGGCCATCGGAGATCGATTACAATAGAGGGGAGAGTCCAAAGGACCTGTGAATCTTCTCCCAAAGTACAAGCTGCTGAAATCTATGTCCTCAGAAACCGATCCTCTGTCGAGCTTCTCAAGCATCATGCTCGTCGACGATAGCACCATTCTTCGAGATCGGTTGGCAGAAGCGTTCGAGGAACGTGGCTTTCGCGTTGTTGTGGCAGGTAACTGCGATGAAGCCGTCGAAAAGTTCAGAGCAACTCCCACCGATCTTGCCGTGGTCGACCTACGCATGCCAGGACGACCAGGATTGACGCTGATCCAAGATCTCAAAGATGTTTCTCCCGAAGTCCGCGTGCTGATCCTCTCAGGTTTTGGGAGCATTGCCACGGCGATCGATGCGATCAAGCTTGGAGCCGTCAACTTCCTTCCTAAACCCGCCGACGTCGACGACATCCTCAATGCGTTCAAACGTGGTGGAACGGACGTCGAAGCTCCTGAGACCGATGAAGACATACCCGTTCCTACGCTAGCCCAAGCTGAGTGGGAGCATATCCACCGCGTTCTTGCCGACTGCAACAACAACATCTCCGAGGCTGCTCGGCGATTGGGTATTCACCGGCGTTCGCTACAACGGAAACTTCGCAAAAAAGCTCCTTAGCCGATCCTCGACTCATGAGCCAAACTCTAGGCTGCCTTGGGCGTCGAAATCAGCGATTCATTTTGCGTAGGGACCAAGACACCCGAGTGCATCGTGTAGACTTCGTCGGCAAGCGCGATCAGGGCCTCGCGATGGGTGATGATCAAGATAGTCATCTGACCCTTCATCGCCTGGAGAGTCTCGCGAATTTGAATCTCACTTGCCATATCGATTTGGCTGGTCGATTCGTCGAGGATTAGAACTTCTGGTTTACGCAGGATGGCTCGAGCCAATGCGATGCGTTGGCGTTGACCGCCGCTCAGTTTCTGGCCAGCTTGCCCGACTACGGTGCTGTAGCCGTCTGGGAGTGAAGTGGTGATGAATTCATGAGCGTGTGCCAGACGGGCAGCCAACTCGACTTCCTCTTTCGTCGCGTTGGGACTACCGTACTGGATGTTTT
>JBJTAQ010000670.1:0-2341 GCA_046090945.1 Pirellula sp. | reverse complement strand
CCATTGGAATCTTCGCAGTCCATGTCGCAGAGAAAGACCATCCGTACCGGTCAAGGCGACTTTGCAAAGAGACGACGCTAATTGCGAGCGTCCCGTTGCATCGGATGATCCTCCCTACAAATTCAACGAAATTGGTCTCCTACCGAATAATCCGATTGTACGAACTTTGGCGTTTCAAATCCGCACCGGAATCGATACTTCCGGGTGAATTTAAGAGTCTTTTTTCGGATGGACCAATCCATCCAAAAGTGACCCTGGCACCTGCGGTTCACGCAAACCAAAGTAAGCAACCTCTGTGCCAAAGATGCTTGCCAAGGCTACAAGTTCCTTCAAATCGAATCGACTCGCCACTTTCGGTTATACATCCGATCGCATGATCGACGCAAGCTCTCCATTTTAACAATTCGCAATCCAGAAAGCTTGTGCAAGGGCCTATCGTCGGTCGACTCGCGCCGTGACATGATGAGCAGCCATTCTCAAAATGACATGCAAGGAATGCATGCAAATAATCTTTTTACAATGAGTTTGAAAAATTTTCAGGGCGATCTGAAAATCGATGTTGACTGGTCACCGTGAAGTTTTCTAAGTTGATCGCAGTTGACGTTGATCTTTGAAAACGAAACATCGGATTTGGCAGACTCGACATCGTGACTCGAAAGAGGATCGTCGTAATGCAGAGCATGGATGCACTGCATGCGATGATTGCACTTGCTAAACGAAGGCGAGTCGATGAAGCGACCAAGGCGAAAAGGAGTTTGCCTTGGTCGGCTTTGCCAATATCCAACCGAGTCATTGCTGATCCTTTGGCTCCCGGAAGCTCGAAGTCCTCCGTCCCCCCTGGGACTCGTTCACATCCGGGAGCCTTTTTTTATTCCTCAAGCGAATCGCTTCGAATCATCGCGCAAAGGCGATCGAGGTACTCGTCGAAAACCTCTCCACCTAGAACGATCTTGAGCTCGATCTCTAAAGCCCATAGAGGAATTGCCCCAAGCTGATCGGTCGCTAGTTTCGCGAGATCTTTTCCAGTGCAGAGGATCGCTTGAGGAGGTACACTGCACTGAGATGCCCTTTCGAGAATAACTTGGACGTCCATCGGACCGTAAGGATGGTGGTCTGGGAAAATCACCTGCTCGACGGATGTTACGGAAAGCTCTTGGAGTGTTTTCTCAAACGCTTTCGGATTGCCGATACCGCTTAGCCCCAACACCGGCTTGCCAGCAAACGCATCGAGTCCAAGCCGGACTCCTGAGGCGTTTCGCCAGCAGACTGGGGAGTGGATCGATTCGACCCATCCGGCTTTCGGGTTGATCTGCTGAATTTTTGTACGAAGTTTTGCCAAGTCCTGACTGGCGACTTGATTCGAGCGGGTCACGATCACCAGATCGGCTCGACGGAGGCTTTTGATGGGCTCACGCAGGAGCCCTCGGGGGAGCAGATACCCCCAGCCAAACGGGTTGGTCGCATCGAGCAGGACGATGTCCAAATCTCTTGAGAGCCGCCGGTGCTGGAATCCATCATCCAGCAGTAGGATTTCCATGCCTAGTTCCTCGGACGCAACCCGAGCCGTTTCGGCCCTATTGGCCGACTGCAAGTGTGGAACATCCGGCAACAAATCTTCTAGTTCCCGAGCTTCGTCGTTCAGGCCGTCGACCAATGCACCGTAGCCACGCGAAAGGATCGCGACCCGACGTCCTTTGAGCCTAAGGCATCGCGCGATCAGGGCGCAGGCGGGGGTTTTCCCGGTTCCACCTGCGGTCAGATTGCCAACAGAAATCACCGGTATCTTGGCCCGATGATTTCGAAGCCATCCAAACTCATACGCCTTGTTTCTGCATACGACTGCAAATTGATACGGAAACGAAGCGACCCATAGAGCCCCGCGTGCGGACAGAGCAGCAAGAGAGTTGTTTTCGGTTCGAAGGTATTTTTCGAACGGGTGCATGGTATCTGGAATGGAAGGCAAAGAACACAACGATCACCGGCCAATTATCTGCTGGGCCTTGGGAGATTGTAAAGTTCCGAGCCTTCGGCCAACAGGTGGCTGGATTGGGCTTGTCCAAACCCTGGTTTTACCTGTATTTAAGAGATTCGACGCGAACAAGGCTTGGTTGAAACAAGGATGACCGATGATGCGAGTGAGAGTACTACCGGGTTGTTATCTTTTCGCTATCGCTGTCTTTCTAGGGCTGTGGGCCAATCGCGTTCCTTCGATTAGCCAGTCGGAACTGCCCCCCTTACCGGACCGATCGACTGGCAATCCGCGAGGATTGCTCGAACCGCAGCGCAGCTATGCTTACGCTCCGACGGAATTACCTACGAACGGCCATTCCGGGGTTCAGAT
>JBJTAQ010000669.1:0-2636 GCA_046090945.1 Pirellula sp. | reverse complement strand
GTTGACATGGACCATTCAGGGCACGCTGCCCTGGTACCTGTTCTGGCTCAAACCGATGGTTACTTCGATTCTCGGTATGGACTACCAACGAGGGTTGATGATGATCCGAGAGTTGAGTAGCCGAGGTACGCTTTCGACAAGGACCGAGGTGCTCGGAGTGGAATCCTTTGCATCGATTCGAATCGCTGGTTTTCCTGCCCGGGTAAGTTTGCAGGACATTGGAGGATCGATTTCGGAGGCAATAGCACGCTTGCAGAAAGAGTATCGTGAGGAAGGACTACCTCTCGAGGGAGCTTTAACGGCCGTCTACACTCGCTTTAACATGAGAAATTCAGAGGTCGACTATCTGATTGGACGCGCCATACCGGAAACGTTGATCATGCCGACCCATTCAACACTCACCGAAATACGTCATCCCTCGTGCCGCGCGCTGCACATCAGGCACACAGGTAGCTACGAGCATCTCGGAAACGCTTGGTCGGTTGCGAACCGTATTGCTCAGCACCAGAGATTAAAATTGGATCCTCGGGCCCGTTTCGAAATCTACGCAACCATGCCGACCGAAACGCCCGATCATGAGTTGCAAACGGACATTTACCTACCTTTGCGAGGGTAGCCGTTTCCGAGGACTTCGATGAGAGGCTTTTTGGGGGTTAGATAATGTACTGCTCGCGAAGGCGAGCCATGCAGTCGATCAAAGGTCGACGATTCTGTCGCTGGTCGAAAAGTCCGGTATTGGGGAAAAGATGATCGACCGAATCAGTCGCTTGGTTCCAAATCAAGCCGTGTACGGAGGGCTTTGCCAAAAGCATCTGGAGTAACTCCAACCCGTTTGGAGGAAGCGCGTCTGAACGGCCAGCCAACGCTACTTGTGAATCCGATTCGATTGCAGTTCCGAACAGATCGGGGTCGGTGTCTTGATTCGCATCGATCACATGCGAGACTCTGCGACTGCAAGGATAGGTCCATTTAGAGACTAGAGAATCGTCGAAGCGAGCCAAGGGGTCTGGATCGATCGACAGGGGAGCAGATAGCCTAACCAACAGAGACTTCTCCAGATACTGCCAGTGATCGATCAAGTCCGAGATGTCAATTAAATCCCTAGGCAATGTACCGTAGGGCCATGAATTGAGGTTCAAGTTCAATCCGATGCCAACGATATCGCGATCATGAACTTGAATCAAACTACGAGCGAATCGGAACGGATCGATGCACTCATGCACGGAGTTGCTCGGACGCGCCATGTATTCCGCTGCTGGAAAATTGATACTGAAAATGATCGGGCCTTTATCCACACTTCGGATTGCCCCTATGACGCCCGATGCTAACCGAAAAGCTTGCTCGTCGTTGAGTCTAAATTGCTCGCAACAGTTAAGGCTCGAACTTGCATCCCACAGCTTGACACGTCCAGCGACCTGGGAAACGACGTTGGCTACCCTGGTGCAGACTAGTTTATAGAGTTGTTCGAAAGATTGAGAGGCATCAAAAAACGAAGGTATCCTACCTTGCTGAAGTGAGATTAGGGGACCTCCGATCACTTTCAAGTCGTGCTGGCGAGCCCAATCCAGTTGGTCGAACGCCACATCATCATCTAACAAACGGTTGGCTCCGAGTGGGATCCGGTCAATCCCCAGATCGACACTAACGGAATTGCAGGCGGGCAGCAAAGCCTCCGCTGCATCTCTCCAATGACGTGCGATGGGAAGTTGAACTCCGAAGAGCGTTTGGAGTTTCTCACCAGCCTGCGACCTCAGTTGCAGGACCTGGGATGTATAAGCTCTGGCGAGGGAACGCGAGGCCTCAATCGCCTTATCGATCGACAGTTGTGCTTGGTATCCAGAGGATCCGCTCGAACTCTCCTCGACCACAGCTTGGACGAAAATATCCAACGCCTCCTCCATGAGATCTTTGTAGGAACTGGGTATTCGCAACCCTTGGATATGATCCCAGTCGAAGGCTCGAGTGCGGATTCGGTGGATGGTTCCTCGAGCCAATTCCAACGGTAGAGAGTAGGGTATCTGCGAAGCCTTTAGCGATGTCGAGGTCAATACGACCGGACCGTAATCTTTGGTAGGCCAAGGCACCGAAAGCTTGCAGGTGTCCTCTGCATCATACTCGATGTTCAATACGCCATCTTCGAGTCGATTGGACGAAGGTTTAGGGATACCTTCGATCGCAGTTGAGACGTAAGCAGATTGCCAAAACCGTTGGTCATATTGGACATGTTCGGGAATTCGAAATCTCAAAGTGCCCATAGACCTAGGAACCGGCTAAGTTGCTTCGAAAAGGCTTCGTAATGACGGAAGGCCAAACGAAGGGTCAGTCGCCCCGAAGCTTTAATCCGAGTTCGGTTAGCTTCTCGCGGACTTCGGTAAGACTTGTCACCCCAAAGTTTTTGCATTCCAGGAGGTCATCTCCTGTTTTTCGGATCAATTCGCCGATGGTGTTCAGTTGCAGCCGCACCATGCACTTGCGGGCGCGTACCGAGAGATTCAGATCGGAGATTGGTCGGTCCAGGAGCATTTGTTGCTCGGGGGTCATACCTGAGGTATCCACGGGCGGCTCGGCTTGTCGACTCTCTGGATATTGCCCGAGGTGCAAACCTTTGACGGACAACATCTCCTTGATCTCGACGA
>JBJTAQ010000668.1:0-3276 GCA_046090945.1 Pirellula sp. | reverse complement strand
CTTCTGCATAGATGCCGTCGCGAAGATAAATCCTATGCTCGCGATTCTTGGTCGAGGCCAAGACGAGTTTGGTCATGCTCAGGTAGCCCGGATCGATGTTCACCAAACGCAACGGGGATTGGGTGTTCTGAGTTACCCACTGCGCAGTCCAGGTGTCTTCCCATCGGTTCGCATCGAGCTTGTCGTCCGCGAGTCGACCTGGGTCATAAGGATCGGCAAACAGGGCCATCTGCTTGCGCAAGCTAGGAGTCTGGTCGGTTGGTGAACCCAGGTACATCGTTTTCAAATAGTAAGGGGATTCGATAAAATCGACGATGGGTCCCAAACTTGCGATTTTTCCCCACTGCGATTCCAATCGGTCCCAGACGAGCTTGAGAAAGCGGTCCTCGGCCGAAAAAACAGCGGCAAATCGAACGCAGGGAGGTGGCTTTTTGATCATCCCCATCGGGGAATCCTCTCTGGGTTGGGCTCGGCGAGAATAGCGGGATTCGGTACAGTATTACGCATGGAAATCGAACAAGGCTCACCTCGAACAACCTCTTCTCGGACCCCGAAACCGGTCAAAATCGGTTCGATGGAGGTATATCCGCCGATTTTTCAGGCACCGATGGCAGGCTATACCAATTATGCCTTCCGTCAGATCGTCCGGGAATTCGGCGGCTCGGGGCTCCAAGCCACCGAAATGGTCAACGCGCGAGGCTTTGTCTGGCTCGACGAACACGATTGCGAGCACCCAGACCGGCTCTGGGGGGTGGCCGACGAACCCAGACCTCTAGCTGTCCAGATTTGGGACAACGACCCGGAGACGATGGCCAAGGTCGGTCGACGTCTGGTCGAGGAATACCGCGTCAGCGTCGTCGATATCAACTTTGGATGCCCGGTCAAACAGGTGACCGAAAGGGCCCACAGCGGCTCGTACCTGCTCCGCGATCCAGACCGCATGTACGCGATCATTTCGAGGTTGGTCGAAGCCTGCTCGCCGACTCCCGTGACGGCCAAGATGCGGTTAGGGTGCACTCGAAATTCGATGAACTACATCGAGGTGGCCAAGACCGTCGAGCGAGCCGGAGCTGCAGCACTGACGGTCCACGGTCGAACTGCCGAAGACTTCTTCAAGGGCTCGGCCGATTGGGAGCGCATCTCAGAAATCAAACAGCACTTGGACCACATGCCGATCATCGGCAACGGGGACCTCGAGACACCCGAGCAAGTCTGCTTTGCGTACCAGAACTACAACGTCGATGGCGTGATGATCGCCCGAGCCAGTTTAGGCAAGCCCTGGCTGTTTGCTCAATCGGCAGCAGCTCTAGAAGGACGACCGATCCCCCCAGACCCATCGATCGAGCAGCAGCGTCAGATCATGCTCCATCACTACGACCTGGTCGTCGAGCGGTTCGGCGTCCATCGAGGCACGATGCTCATGCGCAAGTTCGCTTGTTGTTATGCGCAGAACAAACCAGGCGCTCGGCACTTCAGAGCCCACATCTCGAAGGTCGAAAATCAGGATCAGTTTTATCAAGTTGTCGAAGAGTATTTCCCCAAGCAAGCCGACATCGACGCTGTCTGCAACACTCACTGAACCACCGTTCTAAGATCTCTCAACGAAAGGCACTCGTTCCATGAAGTTATTTGAAGGAAAAAAAGGATTGATTCTCGGCGTGGCCAACGATCGCTCCATCGCTTGGGCAATCGCCCAAGAAATCATGGAACAAGGGGGCATCTGTGGTTTTTCACACTTGCCTGACAAGCCCGATGATGACAAGAAGAAGAACCGCATGCGCGTGAGCAAGTGCGTCGAGCAGTATCCGGCTCAGACGGCATTTTTAAGGCCGCTGGACGTGCAAGACGACGTGCAGATCAAGGACTTCATGGAGGCCGCCGAAAAAGACCTAGGCCAAATCGATTTCCTGCTCCACTCGATCGCCTTTGCCGACCGAGACGATCTGTCGCGCGATACGGTCGAGACCAGCCGAGCCGGGTTCAAGCTAGCGATGGACGTGAGCGTCTACAGTTTGATCGCCGTGACCAATGCCGCCCGGGGAATGCTCAAGCCTGAGTCGTCGGTCTTGACCATGACGTATTTCGGAGGCGAGAAATGCGTACCGGGTTACAACGTGATGGGGATCTGCAAGTCAGCCCTCGATGCGACGGTGCGTTACCTGGCCTACGATCTTGGGCCCAAGGGGATACGGGTCAACGGCGTCAGTGCCGGTCCACTCAAAACCCTTGCCGGGGTTGCAGCAGGGGTCGGTGAGATGCAGGAGTACTACGACTACGTCGCACCCCTCGGGCGGTGCGTCACCCACGAAGAAGTCGGCCGTTCAGGTGCCTATTTGCTCAGCTCCTACAGCAACGGCATCACAGGTGAAATCCTGCATGTCGACTCTGGCTACAACATCATGGGAAGCCCGGGACGATTGCTCGAACAGTTCCGCAAGTAGAGTGCTCCTTGATTCTCCACCGTACTTGGAAGCAACTTTTTTCATGCACTTGGCTTCTCGGAAATCCTACACGTGTTGAGCAACTCGGTGAGTCTCTGTGTCCCCGTGGTTGAAAAAGGTTTTGCAGGGGTTTTGAGCGTGGTCAATCGCTCCTTGGTACGTTGCGCGGTCTTCCTCCCCATGACGGTTCGCGAAATGATGAGCAGGGCTACGCGATCGCGGTCCAGGCAATAAATACCAGGACCGCTTCACGTACCCTACGTACTATGGTCGATTCCCGTTGGGATCATGATACGCCGACGCATCGCTGTAAAGTCAAGTCCTGCCGCGCCAACACCGCAGTCCCAGTTGGTAACAGCCTGTATGCTAGGTGACCATGCTCGCACGAAGCATTCGCTTCTAGATTGTCGTGTGCACTGATTATGGTTCACAGGCTGGAAGCCTATGCCACGTGGGATGGAATAGAACTCACTTCTTGGCTTTCAACCACCCGGTCTCAAAGAGCTCAGGCCATTTCTGCGATTCAATCGTATCGTTAGCCGACCAAACAACCGAATCGGCTCCTCCCCGGTAGCCGTGCACCCGGCCCTGACCGATCACCCTAGCCATCGCTCCACGGAGCTCCAGGCCCGTCGACTCGTCAATCCCTATACCAACCATCTCCGGATGCTTGACCACCGACTTGCTCAATCTCTCAAAACGATCCTTTTGACTGAAATGCTGGTCGATGATCACACGCGGCAAGAACCCAAAACCTTGACCCATCATCGGGTCGCTAGTCCCACCAATAATCATACGATCCGAAAGAATCGCCGCTCCAGCACTGGTGCCCCCA
>JBJTAQ010000667.1:0-10343 GCA_046090945.1 Pirellula sp. | reverse complement strand
AAATCGAACACAGCCTCAGCCGCCTTTCAGTCAGCCGTGCTCATGGCTCCGACCAGGACGATTCAAAAGTGGACTCGTTCGACCAACAAGCTCGACGTCGTGCAATTGATGCTCACCGACGAGAAACAAATCGATGAGATTCAGCAGAAGATCGCCGACAAGCTTCCGCAGGGAGTCTATGTTCGTCAGCCTCCGATGCGAAGCGAACTGGCCAATGAGAGCACCGTCGCCATTCAGCGAGGCTTATTGATCGCAACGATCTTTTCGCTGGTCATGGCGGGATTCATTATCTTCAACACCTTTCAGATGAATGTCGGCGAACGACGACGTCAACTCGGAATCCTGAGAGCGGTGGGTACGACTCGAAAACAAGTTTTGTCGATGGTGCTGCGCGAGGCGGCAATCTTAGGTATCATCGGTAGCATCCTCGGTTGTTTCGTCGGCTATTTTGGCGCTGACCTGCTCAATCAATCGACAGCCACGCTCCTTGGGATATCGATCCCGAGCAGTTCGGTGGGGGTCTGGCCGGTCGCTCTTGCGATCGCCTGCGGCTTTTTAGTCTCGCTTTTAGGGGCCAGCCTTCCGGCAATGACGGCGGCCAAAGCTTCGCCAGCCGAGGCGATGAAAAGCGTTTCCGAGTCTGAATCGAAAACACTCTGGAATCTATGGTTCCTGTGCGGATGTTTGGTGATCATCATCGGTTTATTCACCTTGTGGGCTTCCACTTACCAATACATTTCCGTGAGGTTCGGAACCGCAGGAGTGATCATGGTGATCCTCGGAGTGATCTTCCTATTGCCGGCATCACTCCCCCTGCTAACCAAAGTCGCAGCGGCTCCGTTGATGGCCTGGATGCCCGTCGAAGCCGCACTGGCTCGACGCCAAGTCTTGCGACATCCAGGTCGATCGTCGATGACCATCGGTATCTTGCTAGTTGCCATGGCGATGGGACTCGGAATGGCTTTCACCATCCTAGACAACATCCGTGACGTTCAGCTGTGGTACAAACGGACGATCGTAGGCGATTTTTTCGTGCGGGCTGCGATGCCTGACATGAGCAGTGGTCACGCGGCCGATATGCCCGATGGCTTCCCCGAGAAAGTCGCCGCAGTCGATGGAGTGTTGGTCAGCGATACGATGCGGTTTGTCAGTGCACGGGCAGGAGAACTCAGTGTCATCGTCATCGTCAGGCAATTCAATTCCCCGACCCAAGACTACTTTGATTTGGTCCAAGGCCAAGAGAATCAAGTCATGCAGGGGATCCGCGACGGACAGGTCGTCCTCGGCTCGGTCTTTGCCGAACGAGCACAGCTTAGCGTCGGCGATCAAGTCGAGCTCGAGACCAATGAAGGCAAGGTCAAGATTCCGATCGTCGGCATCACCAACGAGTACATGGCTGGTGGCTTGACCCTTTACATGCAGACCCAACAAGCCAAACGCTTGCTCAGCGTTGATGGGACTGATGCGGTGATCGTTCGAACAGATCCTGCCAAGCGTACCCAGGTCAAGGAGGCGTTAACTAAACTTGCAGACTCTGAAGGACTCATGGTACAGTCCTTCCAAGAGATGGCGGACATTATCGAAAACATGATCAACGGAGTTGTCGGGGGGTTGTGGGTCGTGCTGGCACTCGGTGCCTTGATCGCAGCCTTTGGTTTGATCAATACCTTGGCAATGAACATCCTCGAACAGACCAGAGAGATCGGGATGCTTCGAGTCGTTGCGATGACTCGCCAGCAGATTCGTCGCATGATTCTCTCCCAAGCCCTGATCATGGCCTTCATTGGAATACTTCCTGGGATCGCACTTGGGGTCGGGATGTCTGCAGCGCTAAACCTAAGTACGCTGATCGTCACTGGACATGCTGTTAGGTTTCAATGGTATCCATGGTTTATCGCTGGGGCTTTGGTAGCCGAAGTCCTCATCGTCATCCTTGCAGCAATGTTCCCTGCAGAACGTGCCGCTCGATTAAATCTTGCGAAAGCACTGCAGTACGAGTAACCTAGATCGCATCGCGATCGATATCAAGCTCTGCAGGAGGATGGCCTTGGATACTTCTTCAACCAACTGGATTCAAGTGGACAATATCGTCGAAATTTCCACAACTTTTCCGGACGATATCATCGCGGATGATGTTGCAGAGGTCCTGGTAGAAAAGGGACTTGTCGCCTGTGCTCAAGTTTCCGGGCCGCTCCAGAGCACTTATCTTTGGAAAGGTAAATACGAGCAGTGCTCGGAACACAAGCTGTCTGTAAAAACGACTGTCGAGCGCATGCCAGAGGTGGTGGCTCTGATACGATCCAGGCATCCTTATGAAGTCCCCGAAATCTCCGCTCGGAAATATCAGTGGATGACCGAAGACTATACGCGCTGGATCCTCGAAGCAACGTCGACTCCCCGGGGTCCTGTTTCGAGCAATTCTTCAAGCGAACCGTCGATCGAAACAATTCGATAAAAGAATCGCACGGCTAAAGAATTGTAGTGAGGGATGATTTAGGGAATGGAGATCCAGTGGAAGAGCAATTGAAACTCTCCGAGCGAGTGGAACTCATGGCAATGCTGTTCCTACACGGAATGGCCTTAGCCGCTTGGTTTGTCCCTATGGGCACGGTCTTGCAAGGGGCAGGATTGGGGAACTGGACACCTTATGCGTTCGCAGCATCAGCGATTGCAGCGCTTTTGTCACCTCTTTTTTTCGGTGCAATGGCCGATCGATCCGTCCCGCCGATCAAGGTCTTGCGGTGGGTGTCGGCAGGTGCGGGAATTCTTTCGATTGTGACTGCTTATGCGTTGGCTGCCAAAGCCGATAGTGCCGTCATATGGTCGCTGATTCAATTTCAAGCTCTATTGAGTGTCCCTACCAACAGTCTCTCTGGATCAATCGTCTTAGGAAGACTTGCGAATTCCCACAGCCAATTTGGAGCGATCCGAGCCATGGGGACCGCAGGTTGGATGGCAGGCTGTTGGATCGTCAGCGGCTTGCGATTGGACGCAAGTCCGCAAACCTTTTTGCTGAGCGGCCTGCTATGGTTTGTGCTAGCAGCCTACACATTGCTACTTCCGCCTGGGGTCGTACAAGGTTCAAGTCCAATAAGGCTCACGTTGCGGCAGCGATTCGGACTCGATGCGCTAGGCTTGCTCAAGGAGCATGATCACCGTGTGATTTTTATCACTGCAACGTTGGTGGCAATTCCCTTCGCGGCATTCTATCCCTACACCCCGAGCCATATGAGGGATCTGGGGATGGAGCGAACGAGCGCTTGGATGTCGATTGGACAGGCTGTCGAAGTGGTGATCATGTTTTTGATCGGGGCAGCCATGGTCAACTGGAAACTCAAACGAGTGATCTTGATCGGCCTTGTTTCAGGCTTCCTGCGATACGTCTTCTACGCATTGGATGCTCCAGTCCCATTGCTCATCGGCGTTGCCCTTCATGGCTTTGCTTACACGTTACTTACATCTCAACTCAGATCTATTTGGCTCGCAGGATCGCTCCAGAGTGGAGGACACGGGCACAGGCACTACTCAGCTTGCTCGTCGGGGGGGTCGGGTGCTTGATTGGATATTTGGTCACTGGCTCTTGGCTGGCCTGGTGCACCCTGGAGACTGGAGTTCAGTGGCAGCGGTACTGGACCGGCTTGAATTTCCTCGTCCTGGGGGTTTTAGTCTACTTTACGGTCAGTTATCACGGCTACCGAGGTGGCTCAGGGTCCGGCGAAAATTCAAATCAGTCTTGATGGAACCGCCTTTATTAACTAATCTCATCCGCATGTTTGCAGCGTGGATGAAAATCGTTTTGATCGTCGCGATGGCGGCCCAACAGGTCGTCGGTGGTGTTTCGTGCTGCTGTCTTACTGCCGGACTCTTTGGCCAGAACCCATCGGGAACTGCGGTTGAAAGCCCAGGGCCTTCGCAGTTCGATGTTGGAGTTAAGCCACGGTGTAGCAAGTGCAAATCGAATTCGAAATCCCTTCTGGCAACAGAGTCGAAAAGCGGTAATGGCTCGAAGATACGCTCCGATGGTTGCGATTGCCAAACTCAGGAACGCTACCTTGCTGCCGAGGACCGATCGATTGGAATTCAATTCGATAGCCAACGCACTTGTTGTCCGTTTGGTCTTCACTTTTTGATGGATGCGTGCTCCACGAGTGATTTTCCAACGCGTCATTCGTTGGTCGACGCTCAGCTTTCTATTGCTTCACAGTGCCTCTGCGCGCCTGGCCCGCTCTTGGAACGCCTGTCACAGCTGAACGCTTGGGTTATCTGAACCGAGTCTCTTTGCCCGCCCGATAGATTCTGCAGCAATCGATCGATGCGATGCTTTCGATCGTCGCAACACGTACCCTTTTTAATGGTGATCAATTTCGTCCTTAACGATGAGGCACATGATGGAACGCGCACTTCGAAACATTTTAAGTTCTCTTTTACTGTTTAACCTGTTGTTGATGTTTCCTGGTTGTCAGCAGGATACAGTCGTATCTAAAACGGAACCAAACAAGAAGAACAGCCAAGACCATGATCATGACCACGAGCACTTGCCGGGCGCTCATGGTGGAACGATCGTCCCGCTGGGTGCAGATAGCTACCACGCTGAGGCTCTGCTCGAGCAGGACGGAACGCTGAGGCTATTCATGCTCGGGAAAGATGAATCCCGAATCCAAGAGGTCGATGTCCAATCGATCAACGCTTTTGTGAAACAGGATGATGCAGTCGAATCGAAAAACATGGAGCTGACCGCACAGCCACAAGCCGGTGACTCCGAGGGAAAGACATCCCAGTTTGTCGGCAAAGTTCCCGCCGAGTTGCTCGGTAAATCGATCCGCGTTACGATCCCCAATCTGTCTATTGCCGGTGAGCGATTCCGAGTCGCGTTTGAACTGCGTGCTCACGAAGATCACGGAAAAATGGGTATCCCTGCTGTCGCAGGAGAGGAAGAAACCCTGTATTTGACTCCGGGTGGCAAGTACACCGCAGCAGACATCGAAGCCAACGGCAAGACCATTCCATCGATCAAGTTCAAAGGAATTCGTTCGAACCACGACGACCATCCGGTTGCTGGTGATAGGATCTGTCCGATCTCAAAGACCAAGGCGAACGACCAGTTCGCTTGGGTCATCGACGGCAAAAGCTACACCTTTTGCTGCCCACCTTGTATCGACGAGTTTCTAAGGTCTGCCAAAGAGCAACCCGATCAGCTCAAGGCACCTGAGTCATACATCAAGGAGTAGAGTCCTTGAAAACTCAATCCGCGATACGATTTTTTAACTTGTCGATCGTACTGATCGTTGCGTTGGTGGGGATTGTCACCGCCCATGAGGGACACAAGCCCTTGCCGACCAAGGGCATCGAAGTCCAGCCTGAGACCGGGACACTGATTCTGAGCGCATCGGCACGCGAGGCCATCGAGGTAACCACCAAGGAGGTTTCAAAACGCCCGCTATCGAGCGCGCTGAATACCTATGGGACCACAACGATCCCTTGGCGTAATCATGCACTGGTTGGTTCGACGCTTGAGGGACGGGTCGTCTCGGTGTTGGTCGTTGCCGGAGATCAGGTCGAAGCTGGCCAAGTCGTCGCGAGGATTGAATCCCCTGCGATTGATCGACTCCAAAGGGAGATCCGCGATTTGCTAGGAGGGATCCGACTGGACAGTCAACTGCTCGAGGGTACCCAAGAGGCGAGCAAAAGCGGTGCGATCCCATCGGCACGAATCCTGGAATTGCAAACATCTCTTTTTCAAAAGGAAACGGCCCTGAGGATCGCCCAAGCCAAGTGGCTTGGGTTCGGACTCAGCGCTGCGGATCTGGAACGGGTTTTGACCGATCCGCAGGTCTACCAAACAGTCCGATTGGAACTCAAAAGTCCCATTGCAGGAACCGTGCTCCACAACGACCTGACGGTTGGCAAGTTCGTCAACGTCAAAGAGCACGTATTGGAGGTGATAGGACTTTCTTCGCTGTGGCTGCGAGTCGATATTCTTGAGAAAGACCTAGGCACAGTCCACGAAGGATCGCGAGTTGAGTTTGTGCCTACAAGTCGAACCAGTACAGTGATAGGGGGATCGATTCGTGTCATCGAAAAGGTGCTCGACTCTCGCACCCATGTCGCGACCGCTTGGGTGGATCTAGCAAACGATGTTCCCGGACATGAAGCCTTGCTGCCAGGGATGACTGGACAGGTTCGGATCGGACCCAACGAAATAGCCCCGAGTCTTTTAGTCCCTAGCGAGGCTGTGATTCGCGATGGTGCCGAACGATTCGTGCTGGTTGAGCAGGAACGTTCCGAAAAAGCGTCTTCGTTTCGCAAAATTCCACTTGCGATCGGCGTTCAGAGCGGCGGAGATAGCCAAGTCCTCCGCGGAGATTTGGTCCCTGGAGACCGAGTTCTGTGCCAAGGTAGTCGACAACTCGGTCGACTGTTCTCACAAGGCGTCCTGAAACTCAGCCCTGAAGCGATCCAGGACATCGGTCTTAAGACGATGACGGTTCGTGAAGGGGTCATCGCCAAGACGCTGTCCGTTGATGGGATTGTGAGTTTGCCTCCGTCGAAGCTGGCGAGGGTATCGCCTCAAATATCGGGCAGGATCCAACAAATCCTGATCGAACCCGGGGCATCGGTCCGCGCCGGTCAGACCGTCGCCGTCTTATCGAGCACGGAATTTCAGGATTTGCAACTCGACTGTCTCCAAGCCAACTTGGAACTAAAGTTTCGAGAGTCTGTTTTAGCAAATATTCGCCAAGCGGGTTCAAACGTGCCTCAGCGTCAGAGGCTAGAATCAGAGTCTTTGGTCGTCTCGGCTCGCAACCGGCTTGAGAATGCCGTCAGGCAACTGCAACTGCTGGGAATCGCTCAGAAGTCCATCGAATCGATCCTGCAGTCCCAGCAGATCCTCGAGTACTTCCCGGTGCAATCACCCATCGATGGGATTGTTGTCGGATTTAATAAGGCGATTGGTCACATCGTATCTGCCGACGAGGAATTGCTAGAGGTTCACGACACGTCCGAGAGGCTTGTCGAAGCATTCGTTTCCGAAATAGACGCTGGATCCATCCGGCAAGGGCAAACGCTGCGCTGCCGTACAGTAGCCGAAGAGCATCGCAGTTACCCAGGAAAGGTTCTGTCCAGCAGTCAATCGCTGAGCAATCGAGGGCAGACTTTATCGATTTGGGCCAAGGTTGAATTCGATCAAGATTCGATGATCTATCACAATATGCTCTGCCGACTGGCGATCCAAATCCCCGAGTCTGATTCAAACGGTGACTCGAATGCCAATGACCAGGTGGTTCCGCTTTCGAGCATTTTGAAAGAAGGAAGCCAATCGTTCGTGTTCGTAGCCCTAACGGACGGTAGTTACCAAAGGCAACGGGTCACACTCGGGCGAAGCGATGGTACGGAAGTGGCCATTTTGAGTGGACTCCAATCGGGTGATGTTGTCGTCGTTGAAGGTGTTTCGGCATTGCAGACCGGCTACGCAGCGATCCAATAAAGAGGCGAATATGTTCGATAGTATCATTCGCTTTTCACTGCAGCATCGGCCACTGGTGCTACTGGTTGCCTGCGTCTGTGCATTAGGGGGCCTGTGGAAACTGACAAGGATTCCGGTAGACGTTTTTCCGGATTTAAACCGTCCGACGGTGACGGTCATGACCGAGGCGCCTGGACTAGCGCCCGAGGAAGTGGAATTGCTGGTCACTCGACCCCTGGAGTATTCCCTCAATGGCTTGACCGGTGTCGAACGTGTGCGTTCTGCTTCGGCACTTGGGCTGTCGATCGTTTGGGTCGAGTTCGCTTGGGGTACCGACATCTATCGCGATCGGCAGATCGTTCAGGAAAAGCTAGCCACGGCGCGGGATCGAATTGCAACGGGCTCGAATCCTACCATCACTCCGATTTCTTCGATTATGGGAGAGATCCTGCTTTTGGGCATACGACCGGCACTTGCACAAGAGCAGCAGGACCCCGAGTTGCAAATGGCGATGAGGACTTTCGGCGAGTTCACTCTTCGCAATCGTTTGATGGCGATTCAAGGAGTATCGCAGGTGACGGTTATGGGAGGGTTGCTCAAGCAGTATCAGGTTATTACCTCGCCTGAACGACTAGCTTCGCAAAACATCACTCTTGAACAACTTAGCGATGCGATCCAAAAAGCCAATGTGATAGCAGGTGGAGGGTTGATGGTGCGAGATACCGAGGAATCGATCCTTCGGATCAGCGGCCAATCTCTGACGCTTGCAGATATCGAGAGCACGCCGATCCTTTGGAGGGAGCAGCGACCGGTCTTGGTCCGCGAGGTTGCTGATGTTCAGTTTGGAGGTCCGATTCGTCGTGGAGACGCTGGAGCGATTGTCCGGGATCCTCAAGACGGCAAGATCGACGGGGGCCCGGGTGTGATCCTTGCGGTCCAGAAGCAACCCGGTATAGACACGATCGCCCTTGATCGAGAGATCCAATTGTCGCTCGACGCCATCGAGAAGGAATTGCCCGATCGTATGGTTATAGAACGCCGTCTGTTCCAGCAAGCGACTTTCATCCAAGCGGCTGTGTCGAATGTGATCGAGGCGGTACAAGACGGCGCGGTTTGGGTGGTTGCGATCCTTTTCATCTTTCTTTGGAACTTCCGTGTGAGCATCTGTTCTTTGATCGCCATGCCACTTTCGATTTTGATGACTTTTTTGATCTTCGGTTATATGGGAGTGACCATCAACACGATGAGTCTTGGCGGGATCGCCGTTGCGATCGGTGATCTTGTCGATGATTCGATTGTGGATGTCGAAAACATCTTTCGGCGGCTCAAGGAAAACCTTCGTTTGCCTCAATCCGATCGCAGACCCGCATTGGACGTGGTGTATGAAGCTTCACGAGAGGTTCGAGGCTCGATTGTCTACGCGACGATGATCGTGGTGTTGGTAGTCGTTCCGCTCTTTGGGCTCTCGGGGATCGAGGGGCGAATGTTCGCTCCACTAGGAATCTCCTACATCGTCTCACTATTGAGCTCGCTGCTTGTCTCGCTGACGGTCACGCCTGTGGTGGCGTCGTACTTGTTGCCCCGAGCCCGATTCCTTTCGATCGAGAGGGATTCCTGGGTTGTTCGGGTGCTGAAGGCCTTAGCACGCAGGGTTTTAGTCTGGACCTTGGATCACACCGGGATTGTTTTGTCGGTAAGTGCTGTGGGTGTGCTGCTGGCGATCGGTTGTGTTGCATGGATGGGCGGATCCTTTTTGCCTGAGTTCAACGAGGGAAGCTACACCGTCAATCTTCAATGCTCGCCTGGGACAAGTTTGCAGGAGAGTCGTCGGGTTGCACAGCGGTGCGAGCAGATGCTGATGGATATCCCAGAGGTCGTTTCGATATCCCGTAGAACCGGTCGAGCGGAGCTAGACGAGCATGCCGAAGGAGTGCATTCATCGGAACTCGATATTCAGACCCGACCAACTCAAATCGCCAAACCTGGACTTTGGTTTACGATTTTGCGCCGCATCCCTGGGTTGCAACATTTGGGTTACGACCTGCCGAATAGTTCAACAGAGGGAACCCTTGCGAAAATCCGAGAGCGGGTTACGGCCTTGCCTGGAGTACAGGTAAATATCGGCCAGCCTATTTCCCATCGTTTGGATCACATTCTTTCGGGAGTTCGAGCTCAGATTGCGATCAAGGTTTTCGGAGACGATCTTCGTTTATTGCGGGAGATTAGTCACGATTTGATCGGAGCTATTAGCGATGTACCTGGAGTTGTCGATTTACAAGCTGAGCCGCAGGTTGAGATATCGCAGATTCGGTTGCAAATCAAACGTCAGGAGGCCGCTAGGTATGGGCTGACTCCCGGCGACTTAGCAGTACTGCTCCAGACGGCCTACAAAGGCCGAGTTGTCTCGCAGGTTCTCGACGGGCCGCAGTACCACGATTTGGTCGTATGGTACGACGAGCAATCGAGGAGTTCCCCTGAGAGGATCCAGTCGACGATCATCGATACACCTTCGGGAAGGCGCGTCACATTAGGTCAGGTGGCCGAGGTGATCGATACGACAGGTCCCAGTACCATCAATCGAGAGAATGTTCAGCGACGTATCGTCGTGCAGTGCAACGTTCATAAAAGGGATTTGGTCAGTGTCGTCGAGGAGATCGAGAGTCGGATTCAACCGATCCGCGAACGATTAGAGGGGCTTGGGGGAAACTATGACTTAAGGCTTGGAGGGCAGTATCAGGCTCAGCAGCAAGCGAACCAGCGTTTGGCATTGTTTGGGTCTTTAGCGGTAATTGCGATTCTGTTGTTATTGCATCAGTGTCTAGGCTCATGGTCTTCGGCGTTGCAAATCCTAGTGAATGTGCCACTGGCGGCGATCGGT
>JBJTAQ010000666.1:0-5408 GCA_046090945.1 Pirellula sp. | reverse complement strand
GGACAGTTTCGCGTCCGAACGCTGCTTCGAAAAATGGTACCTTTGGCCACCTTCGCTTCGGTCCGCGAATCGCTTGGTCCTGCGATGATCACTCGTTACAACGGTGATGTCGCAGCAACCATCAACGGTATCACTGCACCGGGATTGAGTTCAGGCGATATGGTCAACGGGATCAGGAATGTCCTCGATGAAAAACTTCCAGATGGCATCAAGCCGGAGTGGACTGAATTGACTTTCCTGCAACTCAAAGCTGGGAATACTGCCCTGCTGGTCTTTGCCCTAGGCGTCGTGCTGGTTTATCTGGTCCTTGCGGCCCAGTACGAAAGCCTAGTGCTACCACTGTCGGTCATCCTCGTTGTTCCCATGTGCCTGCTGTGTTCAGTCCTGGGTATCGGCCTTGTCGGTCTGGACATCAATATTTTCGTACAGATCGGATTCGTCGTCCTTGTGGGACTCGCCAGCAAGAATGCGATTCTGATCGTCGAGTTTGCGAAACAACTTCAGGAATCAGGCAAATCGCCAAAGGAGTCCGTCGTCGAAGCATGCCGCATGCGGCTGCGCCCCATCTTGATGACCTCCTTTGCATTCATTCTAGGTGTCGTCCCACTGGTCCTGGCCCAAGGGGCTGGTGCCGAGATGCGAAAGACCCTGGGCATCGCTGTTTTTGCGGGGATGCTCGGCGTGACATTCTTTGGAATTTTTCTGACTCCAGTTTTCTATTACTTCGTGGCTGGAGTCGTCAAACCGAAACCCAAAATCCAATAGACTAATGCGAAATGCCTACACACTCTCTCTGGTCCTCGTGCTGTCTTTGGGCCTGCTCGGACAAGAGACATCGACCAGAACATCGATTCTCGATCGCCAATCGATCATTCGCTCGCAACGATTCTTTGATAATCAAGATTGGGACTGGTTCGTCGAAAACATCCCATTCTTAGATTGTCCCGATGAGCAAATCCAAACCACCTATTACTACCGGTGGGAACTGATCACTAAACACCTTACCTATGGGAATCCCGACACGGGCTATCTGTTTACCGAGTTCATCGATCGGCCGTTCTGGTCAGGAGCTTACGGAGCCATCAGTTGTCCGGCCGGCCATCAACTCTACGAAGCCCGATGGCTACGAAGCGGATCGATCGCCAAAGACTACGCGCGATACTGGATTAATACGCCGGGGGCTCAGCCCCGCAATTACTCAACCTGGCTAGCTGATTCGGTCCTTGCTGTCGATGCTGTCCATCCGGATGAACCGCACACCACCGGGATGCTCGATAAGCTCATTGTCAATTACGAAAGCTGGAAAAAGCGTCACTACGATCCTTCGGTCGGACTCTTCTGGCAAACCGGGCATGATGATGGGATGGAGTTCAATATCGCCAGCCGACAAACTCAGGACATCCTCCGCGGAGCACCGAGCTATCGCCCCTCGTTTAACGCGTACATGTGGGCTGACGCCAAGGCCATCGCACAAATCGCCGCACGCCAAGGTAACGCGTCTATTGAAAAAGAGTTCAATGAGTTTGCCGACAAGCTCCGCCACACGATGCTTGCCAAACTATGGGATCCAAAGCGCAGCTTCTTTTTTCCGATGTTCAAGAACAATGAAAATCGTGATGGATACGAGATCTCCGCAGGAACCCTCGTATACCAAGAAGGACGTTTTGCCGGAGATAGCCACGGTCGGGAACTCATCGGCTATGTCCCTTGGCAGTTCCTAATGCTCGAACCCGGTAGCTCCTACGAACAAGCTTGGGCAAAACTCATGAGCAGCGATGGATTCTATGCCGACTTTGGTCCCACCACGGTCGAGAGAAACGATCCGATGTTCCTCTTGCAAAAAAGCTGCTGTTGGTGGAGCGGCCAGTCGTGGCCTTATGCCACGACGCAAACCCTCAAGGCACTTGCCAACGTCTTGCAACGCTCCGACACCAAAATCGTAACCCCCGATGATTATGTCCGCTTATTACATATCTATGCCAAATCGCATCGCAAAGACTCAAAGCCTTATCTGGCAGAGGCCCTCCATCCCGATACCGGTTCGTTCGAAGGACACGACGGATACAATCACAGCGAACACTATTTCCATTCGGGCTTCTGCGATCTAGTCATCACAGGTCTAGTTGGAGTTCAACCCGTGCATGAAGATGTCCTGGTGCTGCATCCTCTAGCCCCCAAGTCCTGGGACTATCTAGCCCTCGATGGTTTGCAATTCAGAGGTCGCGAAGTTTCGATCCTGTGGGATCGAACCGGGGAACGCTACAAGCGGGGCAAGGGTCTACTGGTCTTTGTCGATGGCAAACAAATCGCACAGCAAAATGAGCTGAGTCCTATCCGAGTTGAGTTGCCCGAAAGATCGGCCAAGACGACGAGCCAGGCCGATCCAATGGTGAACCATTTGGTCAACAACGATGGAAATTATTATCCTCGAGTGCAAGCCACCAATACAAAGCCTGGAACATCGATCGCTAAATTGCAGGATGGAAATTACTGGTACATGCAAAACCCGCCGAATCGTTGGGAAAGTCAAAACTCCCAGCCAGTTTCGATCCAAATCGATCTTGGAACAGCCAGAGAGATCGAATCGCTAAACCTCCTTTTTCTAGATGACTCGATCGAGTACCAAGGGCATGGCAATTCCCAAGAATTCGCCAAGGCCGAGGTCGTCGTGCCCGAGCAGATCACGATCCAGGGGTATCGCGATGGCAAATGGGGATTGATCGCCCAGAAATCGAAAGAATCGCTCGGGGGCAAGCGTCCAACGAAATTCCAGATTGTAGCCAGCGACTCCCAGGGAATCGCATTGGAACAGATCCGAATCGAGATCCAACCGCAAGCCGGCAAACGTGTTGGGCTTACGGAAATCGAAGCCTGGGGGCCCTCCCCAAGCCCTTATCCACCGGCTTTACCACCTGCCGGGAATATGGCTTACCGGGCCCCAGGCAATGAGTATCCCAAAGCGAGCGCTTCGCACAGCGATCGCTTTGGCGGAACGCCTGAAAAGTCCAACGACGGCAAAACGGTTTTTGATCCCAATCCAGTGAATCGATGGACCAGTTATGAGTCGACTCAAAGTGAGGATTGGCTCGAACTGGATTTAGGACAACCCAAGACTTTCAGCCGACTCGAACTTGCCATCTACGATGATCGCGGAGGAGTGCAAGCACCCGAGTCGTACCGCATCGAGATATGGCAAGAAGGCAAGTGGGTAGGAGTAAGCGACGAGGTCCGTGCACCCGAAAAACCAGTCGGAAGCCAATGGAATCGAGTGACGTTTTCCAAGGTAACGAGTTCCAAGTTAAGGATCGTTTTTCGTCACAAGTTGCCCGCCAAGAGTGGCGTGACAGAAATCATGCTCTGGGAAGAATGAACGGCCCTTGCCACGCACCGCATCTATACGTTAAGGGACAACCAGACTATCGTGTCGGGTCTGAATCCAGTTTTTAACCTCAGGAAGTCGACCGTAGGCGTAAGCCAACAGAGCAATCGGAGGGATCGTTGGTTTGTCGACCCCTTGCTCCATCTGCAGTTTGCACGAAGCGCACTCGGTGCTTCCAATCTGAGCCTGAGTCTTTTGCATCGTACTGATCAAACCCCATCCGACCCGTAAGCTTGTTCGGTAGTTGTCTCGCTTGAGGCCATACACACCTGCCATACCAGAGCATCCGGCGTCGGCATGCAGGACGCTCAAGCCGGGGATCAGTTCCAAAAGTCGAATCCCGTTGTACTCTGGATCCAATGCTCTCAGATGGCACGGCGTATGGTAGATGACCGACATGCTCAACGGTTTGAAATCGAGTTCAAGCTCATTTCGATTGTGCATTTCCCAAAGGTATGAGCCCGCCTCTTTGGTATTCCTTGCAACCAAGCTCGCATCATCGCATGGAAAGAGGTTCGGGTACTCGTGCTGCAAGCACAAAGCGGCTGTTGGTTCCGTCGCTACAATTGTGTAGCCTTGCCGGACCGCATCGGCTAGTCGCCGTAGCTGCGGCATCACCAATCGCCGCAACCGCTGAACGTCTCCGAGTGCAATCTTGGTCATCCAAGTCACAGTCTGCCAGGTCGGAACGAAAACCTCGACGCGTTGGTGCTTCATCACCTCGACGAGGGCTTTTCCAACCCAGGGGTTGTGCCAATTAGCGTACTGATCGACCAAGTACAAAACCTTGCGACCACCGGCCCGACTGGGCCGATTGAGATTGGGCTTGACCGCCCATCGCATAAACGATTGCTTGGCGATTTTTGGAAGGCGTCTTCCCATCGCAATCCCAGTCGATTTTTCGAGCAACCACCGCATCGAGCGGTTTCCTAAAGCCCAGTTCGCAATCCTCGGGAATCGACTCGCAGCACTTGTGAGAAGATCGAGTCGCGATAGGAGTCGATCTGTGGTGCGCAGTCCGTGCGTCGCTGTGTGCTGAGCCTTGAGCTCGACGACCATCCGCGGGATATCGACTTGGGCAGGACACTCAAACCGACATTGATGGCAATGAAAACAAAGATCCGCAATCGTCCTCATCTGATCGCTTTCGCTCTGAGGACTCGGTATGTCGCCTGAGAGCAAACCTCGGATCAAATTCGCCTTGGATCTTGGGCTGGCCTCTTCGGATCGTGTGGCTCGAAATAAGGGACACATCCGCTCACCGGGGGCCGTCGTTCGACATCTCCCGCAGCCATTGCACTGGCCGCTGGTCGCCTCTAGCGATTTTTCGCCAGACCAGTCTAGAATAGGAAGCATCGGTCGAAGTGGTTGCTTGGAATCGTTCGCAGGAATCTCTGCCTGGAAACTACGGAGGTTGTCGATCGGACGCTGCGGAGCATCGGTGATCATCTTTCCGGGGTTGAGTATCCCGGCCGGATCAAACCATGACTTGATCTGTCGACAGATTGGATACAACTCGCCAAGCTGTTGCCGCACATAACCGCTGCGACTGAGTCCAACCGCATGCTCACCGGAGATCACTCCACGGAACTCGATGACCTTCTCGAAGACCTTGTCTGCGATCCTTTGAAGTTTCTGAATATCCTCTTCGGAGTTAGGGTCCAAAAAGGGCCTCAGTTGCACATTGCCTTGCGCGGCGTGGGCAAAGAGCGTTGCCGTAACCCGCTCGGCTTTGAGAATATTTTGAACATCGAAAAGGAACTCGGGCATGCGCTCGGGCTGAATCGACAGGTCATCGACAAACGAGATCGGCTTTTGGGGACCGCCGAGCCTGACGAGTTTCGGAACGATCCGCCGACTGAGCCTCCAGATAAAGTCCCTTTCGGCATCATCGACAATCACCGCCGTTTGCTGCGTCGACGGCGCTTTGCGCACGATGCGTCCGACGAGCGCATTGAGCCGCTGCTTGACCTCGC
This sequence comes from Pirellula sp., assembly GCA_046090945.1. GTDB lineage: Bacteria > Planctomycetota > Planctomycetia > Pirellulales > Pirellulaceae > JBKCUI01. The sequence goes on along the minus strand of JBJTAQ010000666.1, from coordinate 53 downwards.
TGAGTTCCTCGCCTTGATGCTCGATGAGCAAGAGGGCTTCGGCACCCCTTGGC
>JBJTAQ010000665.1:0-1311 GCA_046090945.1 Pirellula sp. | reverse complement strand
CGCATTACCTGTTGAAAGAAATCGATCCTGCCGACATTCAGCCCAACACCAAATACTCGGTCTATGAAGGAGGCTGGAACAAACTCCCTGATTTCGGAACACTCAAGCCGGTGTCGACAGGCACATGCGAAGGTTTCGATCTTTCGATCGCGGGCCGCAGCAATAATTTCGCAGTTCGATTCGAATCCTATGTGGTTGTCGATCAAGCGGCTAAGTTTCGGTTCCACCTAGGATCCGACGATGGTAGTCGCTTGCTCGTCGATGACAAAGTCGTCGTCGATGTCGATGGCGTCCATCCTCATCAAACCAAATCGGCTGAGATCGACTTGTCTGCCGGACCGCATCGTTTGGTCGTCGAGTACTTCCAAGGTGGCGGCGAATGGACCATCGATTTGCAGTGGGAAAGTTCACAATTGGTCAAGCAGCCTGTGGATGGCTGGTTGCAGTTGGAACCGAATCAGCCGCGGAAGACTAATAGCCAAGAGGAGGCAAATCCAACCTGGATTTCCGAAGGGAAGGCTCTGTTTGAGTCGGTTGGCTGTGTGCAGTGCCATGCAGTGAAAGATACCGACAAGTTGGCCTCGAAACTTGCCAAGGCTCCGGCGATCGATCAACTCAATCCCGATGCGGGCTGCTTGGCAAAGTCGGTGCCAACAGGGCTACCCGATTATCGTTTATCTCCTCTTCAAAATGAAGCTATCGTCGCTGCCTTAGCGATTGATCCGGGCAAATCGTATTCCCGTGAGGAACACTCGAGATACACGTTAGCGAAACTCAATTGCATCGCTTGCCACCAACGAAACGATTGGGGCGGACCTGAGTCTGACAAACTCGACCTGTTTACCTCAACCATTCCTGAGATGGGCGACGAAGGCCGCTTGCCACCACGGCTGACCGGGGTGGGTGATAAACTCTCCGACGCCTACTTGGATCGTGTTCTGACCGAAGGAGCACGGAATCGCCCGTACATGAATGTGCGAATGCCAAGGTATGGCGCGGCTACCCAAGGTCTAGCAGAGCATTGGAAGCAGACCGATCGACCTGCACAGGATGGAGTGGCCCAAACTCCTGATGAAGCCGAGATTCGTACGCTCGCCGCCGGTCGGTTGTTGGCGGGAAACAAGGGGCTTTCCTGCGCGCAATGCCATACATTTGGCAATCAACGAGCGATTGGGATTCAAGCGATCAACATGCTCACGATGACTGAGCGATTGCGACCAGAGTGGTTCCGACGCTATATGCTCGAGCCGACCAAGTATCGGCCCGGTACTCGTATGCCAGCGAGTTTTCCCGAAGGTGTAAGTGTGCTCA
>JBJTAQ010000664.1:0-1109 GCA_046090945.1 Pirellula sp. | reverse complement strand
ACGGTGAACTCGGACATCAAGTCCTCGCGTTTGATGAAACTGTTGACGAGTCGATCGCACTCGAGGTGGATCGCGAACTCAAGATTTTCATCGGTTGCCGGAAGCGTTTCGAAATAGTTGGTTCGATCGACGTTGGTTGTTCCATTAAAATTGGCTCCGTGGTCGCGGAGCGCTTTGGGAACATCTGGAAACGTTGGAGTTCCTTTGAAGACGAGGTGTTCGAGCAGGTGAGCCATACCCGCTTCGCCGTAGCCTTCGTGCCGAGATCCCACCAAAACCGTCATGTTGACGCTTATGGTTGGACGCGATGCATCGGGGAAGAGCAGTAAGCGGGCACCGTTATCGAACCGAAACTCGCTGACACCTTCGACGGTGGTCACCAACGTTGGCGGGGCCGCTTGTGCACTCTGCGTACTTATCAAGCCATCGGAAACCAACCCCATGGAGACTACCGATATCGGTAGCGTACCTGTTAGCAAACCGAAGAGAAACATCGATGAAAACTTCTTGCGCATCAGGAATATCCTTATTGGAAATAACTTGGTTGAAAGGTTTTCGGAGAAGCCACCCAGGCATTGTAAGAAATCGTAGCTTGAAATCCCCATTTTTGATATACACCGATTGCCACTTCGTTACGACAATCGACCGCCAAAGCGACTTTGGTGCATTGTTGGCTAGCCATCCAATTCATGGCGAATTGCATGATTCCAAAACTGTAACCTTGGCCTCGGAATTCCGGGATCAATCCTAGGTAGCTGATTTCCCCCGTGGGATGGTAGTGTCTTGCCAAGACCAAGCAACCGGCGGGCCGTCCCTCGCAACGGATCAGAAACCAGCCCTCAACCCCAGGGGTTCGATTGGCACGGTAGCCCTCGATCGCTTTTTGGGTGCTGCGCAAGTCCGCCAGTTCGGGTACGTCGTCGGTGTTGGCGTAAGTGTTTTCCAACGTGCGGACCCATTCTTCCTGCGGAACACTCTGGTAGGTTTCGATCTCCAGTCGTTTGTCCGATGCGGAATCCGAATCGATGCGAGTTCCCGAGGCGAGTTGCGTCTCCATACGGACGAGCTTTGTCAAGTAAAACATTCCTGCACGCCCGAGTCATCGAAGA
>JBJTAQ010000663.1:0-1875 GCA_046090945.1 Pirellula sp. | reverse complement strand
GTCGTGGGTTCGAATCCCATCACCCGCTCTTCGCCTGCGAAAACCCTTTTTTTATTCCATTTTTCGATCCTCTTTTTCGCTTCACGAGCCACGCATGTCTTCTGCTGATACCGCGGTCAAAAGCAAGTTAGATTTTCAATTCAAAATCGATAAAACGGCCGCTTGCCAACGCCATATCGTCGTGACCGTCCCACGAGCCGAAGTCGAACGATACCTTCGAGAAGCTTATACCGAAATCGCCCCACGAGCCGACTTGCCGGGCTTCCGCCAAGGCAAGATCCCTCGAAAACTCCTTGAGTCGCGATTCAAAAAAACGGTTGCTGACCAAGTCAAAAGCAGTTTGGTAATGGATAGTCTCGAACAGATCACCGAAGGTGGCGAGATTTCAGCGATTGCCGAACCGGATATGGACTACGGTGCGGTCGTTCTGCCCGAATCGGGCGACTTCACGTTCGAATTCAAGATCGAAGTTCGCCCTGAGTTTGATACTCCCAAGTGGGAAGGTCTGAAACTGACCAAGACCGAGTACACGCTGACCGAAGACGAAGTTGAAACTCAGTTATCGCGGACTCTCGAACGATTCGTTCCCGGTGAACCTTGGGATGGCGAAGCTCGACTCGGAGACCGTTTGCTGCTCGATGCAGATTTCTCCGTCGATGGTCGTCGAATCAGCGGTCTCGAAGAGGTGCAAGTCACCTTGCGCGAGCAACTGAGCCTCGCGGATTGCATTATCGAAAACTTTGGCGAGCTTGTTGCCGGACACCGTGAAGGTGACAAGGTGTCGACCAAGGTCAAGGTGCTTGAAACATCGCTCAATGAAAGTCTTCGCGGAAAAGAAGTCGATGCGGTTTTCAAGATCGTCGAGATTCGTCGAGTGAATGTTCAGGCGCTGGACGCTGAAACCCTCGAAAAGATTGGGTTCGAGGACACCAGTGAGCTGCGAGAATTCGTCCGAGACGAGCTCAAGCGACAAACCGAATATCACCAAACGCAACTCCTGCGCGAGCAAATTACGTCGAAGCTGACCGAGGGAGCCGACTGGGAACTTCCCAAGAACCTAGTCCGTCGACAAGCGGAACGAGAGCTACAGCGTCGCGTACTTGAACTGCGCCGAAACGGTTTTCAAGATGAACAGATTCGAGGCGTTGTCAATTCGATGCGACGCAACATCGAAGAGTTGACCCGAACGGCACTTCGCGAACACTTTGTCCTGGAAAAGATTGCTGAAGATCTCAAGATCGAACCGACCGAAGCGCAGTACGAAGAGGAATTGAAACTCATCGCTGAGCAAAGCGACGCGACGATCCGTCAAGTTCGCAACAAGCTCGATCGTACCGGTCAAATGGATGCTCTCCGCAACCAAATTCTCGAGCGAGAAGTGATCAATAAAATCGTCGCCGCTGCTCAGGTCGACACCGTTAAGGGTGACTCGATCTTGAAGAAGGAGCCTAAGGAATCGGCGGTCGAGTTCATGGTCGCTCCGGTTTCTCAGGCGTTGCCCGAGGCCAAGTACGATGAGCGTCCAGAGGACGGTGCCGACGACAAGAGCCCAGTGAAACCCACCTAATCAAGCTGGTTTTTTCAGGATGGATCGAAAGCATGGACGAATCCAAACCATCCGAATCTGAACTGGAATCGATTCTCCCCGAGGCTTTCGGGGAGTCTGAAAAGAAACGCCCAACACCAGCTGACGAGCCGGGCTCGTTGCTGTCCAACGATGACCTCATCGAAATGATGAGGCGCACGGTTGATCAACTCGATCAGAGCGATGTTTCGAGAGGCGATTTGAAGATCCTGTCTCGATCGCTGCGAGAACTGAGGTATGCATTTAAGGTCTTTCAGCCATACCAAAGACGTCGCAAGGTAACGATCTTT
>JBJTAQ010000662.1:0-1736 GCA_046090945.1 Pirellula sp. | reverse complement strand
CACGCAACTTTCCCCATCGGCTCGTAACTGTGGTCACGGATGCCCGGTTTGCACCCGCGAAAGATGCTTTGCCAGTCAAAGCCGCTCTCGCTGGAGCTGACGATCGAGCTTTCCCAACGTGAACCACTACCTGAAACGGCGTCCAACCGACCCGTTTTGGGTTCCCTAGCAAGGAGTCGAGAATGCCCTCAGGCAAGGATATGATGGCCGGCCGCCGTGGCGGCACTGGCGGAGCTGCAAAGAAGAATGCTTTTTGCTCGTTCTGCCGCAAAAGTTACCGTGACGTCGGCCCGCTCGTCGAAGGTCCCGGAGATGTCTACATCTGTGGCGAATGCATCGAGCTGTGCCAGTCCATTCTCGACCAGGAACAGCGACGGCGCGGCCCTACCAAAAAGCTCTTCAATGAAATCCCGTCCCCTCGGGAAATCGTCGAGCATCTCGATCAGTACGTGATCGGGCAAACCCAAACCAAACGCACTTTGGCCGTTGCCGTGCACAATCATTACAAGCGACTGAGTGCCGATTGGGAAGGCTCCAACGTCGAAATAGAAAAGTCCAACATCCTGCTCGTCGGACCCACCGGAAGTGGTAAGACGCTGATCGCAAGAACACTTGCCAAGATGCTCAATGTTCCCTTTGCCATCGGGGACGCAACGACGCTGACCGAAGCTGGATATGTTGGAGAAGACGTCGAGAATCTCCTCTTGAAGCTTTTACACGCCGCCGATTTCGACATCGACGCCGCCCAGCGAGGGATCCTCTACATCGACGAGATCGACAAGATCGGCAAGACCAGCCAGAACGTATCGATCACCCGAGATGTCTCGGGCGAAGGAGTCCAGCAGGCTCTGCTCAAGATGCTCGAAGGGACGGTGGCCAACGTTCCACCCCAAGGTGGTCGCAAGCATCCCGAGCAGCAATACATCCAGATGGACACAACGAACATCCTATTTATTTGTGGTGGGACATTCGTCGGCATCGATGAAATCATCTCGAAACGACTGGGCAAGAAGTCCTTGGGATTCGGTCCCGGTTCCTCCGTTAAAGAGGAGAAAGATGTCGCGACCTTGCTCGGACAAGTCCATTCGGATGACATCCTCGAATTCGGGATGATCCCCGAGTTGATCGGGCGGCTGCCGGTTGTGACGGCTCTTGCCCCTCTGGATGTTGCAGGATTGATCAAAGTCCTCACGGAACCCAAAAACGCTTTGGTCAAGCAATACCAAGCCTTGTTCGGCATGGAGAACTGCCAGCTTCAGTTCACCGAAAACGCACTCACAGCCATCGCCCAAAAAGCCCATACCAAGAGTGTAGGTGCGCGGGGCCTGCGAAGCATCGTCGAAGAGATCATGATCGATCTGATGTTCGACCTGCCCGAGCAGGAAGAAGGCACCCTCTATACGATCGATCTGGATCCTGAAACTGGCAAAATTATGCCAACGAAATCGCTTCCCCAACGCAAGGAAAGCGCCTAACGGACCAGAAATCCGATTCTAAAATCGGCTGCTTTCAGCCTGAATTTTGTGCCCGAGTAGGTGCAAGCCCCTACTCGGGCCTCTAAAATACTACTGCGGCAAGCGGCAGGCGCTGTGTCATGTTCCAGCGAAATTTTCAACAGAAGACATCTTGTACACAGGAAACTTGTACAAGCAGTTCTCATGAACAGGGTGCATCGATGAACAACGATCCAGTCGGTACTCCTGATGAATTGCAGTTGGTCGGCTCGTCGAACCAAT
>JBJTAQ010000661.1:0-1529 GCA_046090945.1 Pirellula sp. | reverse complement strand
CGAAGTCGCCGGCGATAATCAGGCCGTCGAGGAGTGCAAGGTGTGGTTGCTCAAGCAGAAGCAGACTCAGGATTGGAAGACCACGAAGGCGACGGCTGATGCCGTCTATGCACTGCTGCGTCGTGGAGAGAACTGGTTGGCGTCCGATGCACTCGTAAGCGTCGAATTAGCAGGTGCCAAGATCGAGGCTAAAAACGTCGAGCGAGGGACAGGTTTCTATGAGCAAATATTCGCAGGAAATGACGTGCGTCCTGAGATGGGTAAGGTGAAGGTAACCAAGTCGGACGAAGGAGTCAGTTGGGGCGGGTTGCACTGGCAATACCTGGAAGAGATCGGCAAGGTTACAGCACACGAGGGAAGCCCGCTAAAGCTTGAGAAGAAACTCTTCAAGCGTCAGCTTACCGGTTCCGGACCGGTGCTCGAAGCAGTCACGGGTTCTGTCTCAATCGGCGACGAACTCATTTGCCGAGTAATCCTGAGAACCGATCGAGACATGGAGTACTTGCACATGAAGGATTACCGAGGAAGCGGAACTGAGCCTGTCAATGTGATTAGCACCTACAAGTTCCAAGATGGGCTTTATTACTTCGAGAGCACCAGGGACACGGCTACCCACTTTTTCATCGATTACTTACCCAAGGGGACCTATGTTTTCGAGTATCCGCTAAGGGTCCAGTTGGCGGGCGAATATCCGATGGGTTACGCTTCGATCGAGTGCATGTATGCACCTGAATTCAACAGCCATTCCGAGGGTACTACTCTCAAGGTCGAACGTTAGAGAGACCCACAATCTGTGTGGATCTCTCTAGGACTTTTGGCTGAGAAAACGATGTGTGGATCCTAAGAGAGATCCACTACTGCGGCAGTCGGCCTTCGTTCACGGCAGGAAGTGGGCCGGTCAAGGCCTTCATGAACTCGACCAAATCCGCTTTATCCTGAGCTGACAACTCCAACTTCTTGATCTTGTCGCTCAAGTAGGGATTTGGGTGTCCACCCTTGGCATACCACTCGACGACTTCCTCGAGCGTTTGCTGGCTGCCGTCGTGCATGTAAGGTGCATTTAAAGCGACGTTTCGGAGCGTCGGTGTTTTGAACGCTCCCTTGTCTTTATCCTGCTTTGTCTGCTCATATCGCCCCAAATCAGGCTTCTCGGCGGCCATGCCAACACCCAAATTGTGATACAACTCATCGGTAAAGTTAGCGCCGACATGGCAAGCCGAACAATTGGACTTGGTGCTGAAGAACAGGTCGCGACCTCGCTTGGCCGAATCGCTCATAGGGTTCGCCTCGCTTTTCTTCTTTAGCTCTTGGTACTTAGCGAAATTCCCAGCGTCCTCTTCTTTGAAATCATCGAGATCTTCTAATTGCTCGGCGAATGCTTCTTGGAATTTGCGGAGTGGCTCGTAGGCGTCGTAGGGGCTCGTGCCGGTGACAATCGTCCGTTCGAAGGCAGCGATTGCCTTGCCCACGTTGTCGATGTTCGGTGCCGCCCCAAAAACCTTTTCGAACTGGATTCGATAGACTTCGTT
>JBJTAQ010000660.1:0-3398 GCA_046090945.1 Pirellula sp. | reverse complement strand
TGCAATCCAACACCTCGCGAGGCCGCTTCCTCACTAGATGCGCAATGATCGGCGCTAGAATTGCCAGTCCGGCCAGCAAATACAGCGGGGTTAGGAAACTCACGATACAGCCACTCCTTCTCGCATCGAAAGGAACGAACTGAGGACCTGTTCCATCGGATCGGTCGTTTTGAATTCGACGTTGGGTATCCCCAAGGGAGCCAACAATGCATCGAGTTGGTTGCGGTGGTCCTGGAATCTCCTCCGGTAGCTATCGGCCTGTATCGATGTATCGACGAAGCGCTCATCGCCACTTTCCAAGTCCCGGATTAGTACCGGTTTCTCATGCCTGAAATCCAATTCAAGTGGATCTAGAACACGCAACAAAACCACCTCGTGCTTCCGCGCCTTGAGAAACGACAACGGCGCTTTCAGAGCTGATGGATCGATCAGAAAATCCGATACGATCACGATCAAACTACGATGCTTCACCAACTCGGCAATTTGGCCAAGTGGTGCGGTAAGCTCGGTCGAACGACCTCCGCAAGGTTTTGACAGGATCGACAAGATTCTTTGGAATTGCCCTGTGCGAAACCTGGCTGTCAACCAATCTGTGACGGCTTGATCGAACGCTACCGCTCCAACCGCATCGCGTTGTCGAAGCAGAAATAGTGCAAGCGTCGCTATCAGCGTGCGGGCATACTCGTACTTGGTGTAATCGATCGAGCCGTACTGCATCGATTTGCTTTGGTCAACAACCAGATAGCACCTGCGATTCGTCTCATCCTCAAATCGCTTTTGATAATACCGATCAGTTCTAGCGTACAGTTTCCAATCGATCGTCTTGGGATCATCGCCGACAGAATAAGGCCGGTATTCGCTAAATTCGACTGAGAAACCATGCTTCGGACTTCGGTGCAGTCCGGTTTGAAACCCGTCGACGACCTTCTGAGCTCTCCATTGCAAATTGCGCACCGCCATGAGAGTCTTCAGGTCGATCCACTGCGAGCTCCTGACTTTCTCGGATGGGTCGGCCTTTTGAGCCTTTTCGGAACTCACTCGATGATTCCTTGTCCAACTTTTAAGTATTAGTTTACGAATCAGTACAGGGGATCAGTCGGACGGGAAATCATCCAGCAGTCGTTGTATCACCCCTTCGACCGTAAGACCTTCAGCCTCGGCTTTGTACGACAACAGTAATCGATGCCTTAGGACAGGTGCTGCCAAGGCTCGGATGTCCTCATAGCGGACATGAGTCTGGCCGTTGATCAATGCCCGGGCCTTGGCACCGAGAACTAGCATCTGAGCGGCTCGAAGCCCAGCACCCCAAGTGATTGAATGATTGACCCATTCCGTGGTATCGGCTTGACCCGGCCGAGTAGCACCGACGATTTTTACCGCAAAGCTAGCTACCTCGTTTGCGATCGGGACACGACGAACGAGCCCCTGAAATTGCGAAACGTCGTTTCCGTCGAATAAGGCTTGGATCGGCTCCGGACTGCGACTGGTTGTATCGAGAACAACCTTGAGCTCGTCTTCAAAAGGTAAATAATCGATCAGCACATTGAACATGAATCGATCGAGTTGGGCTTCGGGGAGTGGATAAGTCCCCTCCATTTCGATAGGATTCTGAGTCGCCAAAACAAAAAATGGCTTCGGTAGCGGATAGCGTTTCCCGGCCGCCGTAACCTGATGCTCCTGCATCGCTTCGAGCAACGCTGATTGCGTTTTAGGCGGGGTCCGGTTGATTTCGTCCGCAAGGATGACGTTGGCGAAAATAGGACCCTTGACGAATCTCAATTCCCGAGTCCCTTCGTTCTCGGTCAGGATTTCCGTGCCAGTGATATCTGCAGGCATCAGATCGGGGGTGAACTGAATACGGCTAAAATCAAGATGAAACGCTTGTGCCACGCTACGAACCAGCAACGTTTTGGCCAGCCCAGGTGCACCGGTAATCAAACAATGAGTTCCTGATAACAGGCAGATCAACAATTGTTCGATCACCTGCTTTTGGCCCACAATCGTTTTTTCGAGTTCCCGTTCGAGAAGCAATCGCCCCTTCTGGATCTGTTCAAACAGTTCCGCGTCTGAAACTGATGTCGTATCCACCGTCGTCGTTGTACTCAACGCAGCCTCGCTCTCTGTTCCACTAATGGGTCATGGCGTAAGTTACAATGTTGATACCCATGGGATAAGCCTTCTTGACCGAAAACTCTTCAAAGTACCATGGGTCCTCTCCCTCTCGCTCCCAGCCGTCTCCGAGATCGGTGTTGTGGCAAATAAAGACCATTATCCGTCCGGAGTCATCGTAAATGGCACGGTAATGCGGGACGCTCGTATCGGAACCATACCTTGGCTCCCAAATCACCCCGCTTTGTCGACCACTCCAAGCCGCATGGATCGATGGCAACTGCGGCTTCTCCTTCAAGTCGTACACACAATGAAAGATCTCGTGTTCCAATGGTACCTCTTGAGGCTCGCGATTCGGGAACACACGCTTGATCTCGCGGTGAAAATTTTCATACTCTTCATCCCCCCAAAAGTCATCCACTAGCAAGAAACCACCGTTAGTCAAATACTTACGGAGCGCCAGCACTTCTGGCTCGTGGAACATCAGATCCCCAGGTTCAATGATGTAGATAAAGGGATATTCGAAAAGCTTCGGATCGGTCAGCTGGAGGACGATCGGTTCAGGGTTCACTTTGAGCGTCGTGAGCTGCTGCAACCGCAAACTAAAGTTCAGTTCGCTATCCCGGAAATCGGTCGCCCAACCGCCTCCGCGCCGATATCCAGATGAGTCGTATTTGATCCTTACAAACGTAAACGTGTCCTTGATAAATTTGCGATCCACTTCCCAACTGGGAACTCCATCGCGCCCCACGGATTGCCAATCGCGCCGGTACCGACGACCTCCAGGTGGTTGGGCCAGAACAAACACACCGGTTGCAACTAAAACCAGCGCTAAAAACAAGTGCTTCGAGGTTCTTTCTCTCACCACCAGTTCTCTTGCTCCTGTTGAAAATGGCGAAACTCTCGGCCGCCACAGCCACCTGTCATTTTCACAAAACGCCGTGAAACAAACCACCAACCTAATTGATTTTTGAACGTCCTGGGGCTATCCACAACTAAATTTCCGATTTCCATGCTTAGAATGCCGAGGTTATCAACGAGTCCGCGCAGCAAAAGTCTTAGGAATCAGTCATACTGATTGAGCCGATACGCAAGTCTGGAACTATATTCAACATCAACAAACCTCGACGATGCACTTTTGTTCCGTCCCTATGTTGCCGTTTCTTCATTCGAATCGAAATCTCGTCAAAAAGTTGTTCCAATTCTGTTCCCTCGCAGTGGCCCTGTTATGGAACCTAGCTCTCCCCGACTTTGGGTATGCACAGGTCCCCACCAGTGGCGAGGCTGGC
>JBJTAQ010000659.1:0-1866 GCA_046090945.1 Pirellula sp. | reverse complement strand
CTGTTTATTTGCATCAAAAAATTTTTCCTCCTGAGGAGAATCGTCCCATTCGATTGCTTCACCTGTCGAGACTGCATAAACCGTTTCATTGGGCTTTACACTGTATAACAACTCCGACAGGAACTTGTAGTATGCGCCAGTCGAGAGATTTTCTGTCCTACGCGATTGATAGATAGAATTCAATTGGGCAAGCGCATTCGTTACAATATCGTCTTTCGCCTGAGTGAATTCGTGGTCTGTAATTTGAGAATATCGATCGCAAAGTTTCCGCAATTTCCCTGAATCAGATGTAGTAGACAAATCAACAACCTCAGCTAATCTATCGACTTGTTGAAATCGGTCAGCAAGCGATTGTTGCTCCGTCGCATACAACTCTTTGATTAACTCCGAAATGCCATATCGTCCAATACAAAAAAAACCGCCAATTACTCCAATAAGTAAAGAAGTCTTAGCGTCGCTGAAAGGTGGGTAGTAGGCCGCAATTGACGCCGCAAGCGTCGCTACAGTCTCGATAATAGGATGCCGGAGAAAAAAACTGTACCAAGTTCGAGAAGCAACATGTGTCATTTTCACTGGACTGCCTTACCCAAGATCGACGAATATTCGTACTTAGCGATCGTGTCAACGCATGTATATCCCCCATCAACAGTAATCGTTGCACCTGTGATAAAGGACGCATCACGGCCGAGCAGAAAGGCGACTACGCCCGCAACTTCCTCGGGTGCCCCCAATCTTCCGAGTGGAGTGATTTGCCTTGACATATTAAACACTTCATCGGTGTCCATCACTCCGCCGATCCAACCGCACGCAACAGCATTTGCACGAACATTCTTGGGGCCAAGGATGTTGGCGTGGGTTTTTACCAAATTATGAACTGCGGCTTTGGATGCCGCATACCCTGCAGCACCGAATGAACCAACGAATCCTTCAGTGCTTGTGATTGTAACTATCGAGCCGCCACTTTCGACCCGGTCGCCTAGCCTAAGTGCAGCAAAATGAGGCAAAGTAAGGTTCACCGCGAGTCCTTTGTCCCATTCCGAAATATCAAAATCAAATGCATCTCGAATGTCAAAATGCATTTGCGCGATGACTACTCCGGACAAACGGTCGGGAAGCGTTGTTGCAAAGCTGGACAATTCCTCAGGAGATGAGTGATTGACTTGCTTAAGAACGAGGTTAGTGAAATCTCGAAGCATTCTTTCGGCCACTTCCCGCTGATCGTCGGCAAAAGTTCCGACCACGTTGAATCCATCCTTCAAGAGGCGTCGCGTAATTGCCTGTCCAATTCCGGGTTTTGCAGCACCGAATACAACAATTGTTGTCATGTTATTAGTCCGTTTTATTCTAGTCCAAGGTGTCGGTTTAAGTCGGATGGGCGAGCAGATTCAGGACAAGATGGCAAATAGTAGTTCATAGCTGCTACAATTCTTCGGTCTTCTGGAAGTCTGAGGGGTGCTACGAAATGAGGATGCAGCCTGGCATCAAAAAATACCAGTTTTCCTGCAACTGGGTAGATTCGAGTAGCACTTTCGGAAATAGCGACCGTGCCGCGGGCATCCTCTGATTGAGAAACGACAAGCTCTCCGCCGCAACCAGCGGGATGGTCTGTTAAATATAAAAGGCCTTCGATTGGATTGGAATCGACGTGGCACTCATAGCGCATTTGGTTTCCGCATTGGACATTCAGGTTGATTGCATATCTATCGTCTTGCGCGGTTTGAACGTTTTCGGTAGTAAGGCTTTGGGCAATGTCACGAAATTCTTTTAGGTAAAGTGAATACAGCCATGGAAGATGCTCTTTTACGGCACGACCGCCAACAGTCACTACTGGAATGTGAATATCATTGGATAATTCGCGCGAGGTTA
>JBJTAQ010000658.1:0-4678 GCA_046090945.1 Pirellula sp. | reverse complement strand
ATTGAATGTCTTGAGGACTCAAGGGATCAATCTCTCGACGCTGGTGTACCTCGGTGGATCGAATTCCGATACCCTTGTTTACAACACCACCGAAGGAGGCTCGGTCGACTTCTCTGGAGCCGGAGGGGATGATGGCTTTGTATTCCGTGGGAGTGCCGCAAGCATCTCGGTGAACCTCGGTGCAGGCCAGGATCGGGTCGTCTATTCGGGGACTGTCGAGTCTGCGACGTCGACAGCACCCACAGTCCTGATCGATGGTGGGTCTGGCGATGACAACTACCAGTTCTTAGGGACTCCAAAAGGTTACCTGCAGCTTACAGAGCTTTATTCAGGTTTTGCGGACACGAGTCGGGATATGCTCGACTTCAGTGCTTACCTCGGTGGACTCATTTCGATCGATTTAGCTAGTGCGACCAAGCAATCGTTGGGAAGCGATTTTTGGTTGCAACTTCCGGTCGATTCGCTCATGGGCATCGAGGATGTTAGGGGGTCTCAAGCGGGGGATACGATCTACGGCAATGATCGACCGAACGTGCTCATGGGTGCGAAGTACCTAGCCAGCACGCCGGGCGATGCGTTGCTCAGAAACCGCGAAAGCCAGTGGGTGCTTTTGGATTTCGACACCCAGACCGATTCTCAGGAGTATGTCTATACCGATTCGGACCGGGCATCGGTAATCGAAGGGCTCAGGCGTATCTACTACGGATACAACTCCGATGGCAGTATCCGTCAGTACAGCGATCCGGGGCGGTGGTTCAATGTCAGGTTCACGACAGATATCGATCAAATCCCCAAGGATTCGAGCAAAAACCCTATTGATCATGTGGTGATTCGATTCAACCACACACCTCCCGAGGGGACTCCGGGTGGATCCTCCAGTGAGATCGATGTCGGGAACACGGGTTTCAGTGGCGAGGCGTGGGTACAGGTCCACGGATTGTTGGGCGGTACAGCCCTTGCTCCGCAGTTGTCGGTTAGTGGTAATGAAATCAGTGGCGACTTCATGAATCCACCGTCGGATGGAGCTTTGACTTATGGGCAGCGAAATCCCGACAATACAGTGCCAAACTTTTTAGCGTTGTCGGTTAAGATCGCAGCCCACGAATTGGCTCACTTGATGGGGCTTAGGCATTACGATGCCTTTGGTCCGATTGGTTCGGGTGTTCATACGCCTCCGGGTACCGTCGGATTTAATCCAGCCTATGCGGGTGTTTCCGAAGCGTTTGAAACCTTCTCGCACTTGATCAGCTCACCTGCCTCGGTCGGCAGCGACCGCAAGAACGATATCGGCAATCTGTTTTTTGGCGAGCGCGAGGCGATCAAGCTCTCGTACGTCATGAGCGACCCGGCCAGTACTCGTACCAACGAGTTGCTAACGCCGACGGATCGACACAACGGTCTGTCTCAGGATTTAGCATGGAAGACCCTTGCGGTTCCGAACACGATTGGAAGTGGACTGAACTCCAATGCGAATCTGTATGCAGAGATTCTGAGTGTTACCGGTCAGATCGAGCTCGATCCGCTGAGTGGTAAGAGCGAGGACGATCGTTACACGTTTACGGGACGCTCGGGGGACATTGTTACGATTGAGGTTTCCTCGCGAGCGCTCAAGCGGTTTTCGAATGTAGGCGGGAGTGCGACGCTGACCCCTGATGGGTACATTGATTCGCGGTTGTCGCTTTTCGAATCGGATGGAGATTTGGTAGGTTACTACGATAGCGTTGCCTTCAATGACGACGAATTCGAGTCTTCGGATTCGATTTTGCTCGATGTGATATTGCCAGCTGATGGAACCTATACGATTGTGGTTGACTCGTTTACACGAGCCGTACAATCCTCGGATCCGGATCCGAGCACCCTTCCAGAGCTGGGTCGTAAGCTTTACAACGACATCATCAATGACACGGACATCGGCAGCTACGAATTGTTCGTTTATCGATTCGCCCGAGAAAATGCCAAAGACGTTCGGAACACGCTTGTGGGCCGCGGCGGTGCAGATACGTATCTTGGAACCGCCGATGAAAACTACGCGATGTCATTCCCCTCTGGGGCGATTCCAACGGCTGCATCGGCAACAGAGTCCGGCGGATTGGCTGTGACGATTCCATTCAACGACACGTTTGGTACGGAATGGACGGCCAGGATAGATTACAACAACGATGGCATGGTGGATGAGACGCGAACTGGTTTCACTCCGGGCACCGGACTGGTGATCTCTCATAACTATGGTGATAATGGCGTCTATACTTTGTCCTTTGTGATGAGCAATGAAGACGGTTCTACGCTGAGGGGTCAATTCCCGGTAACGGTTTCGAATTTATCCCCGACGGCGACCTTTGTTACGCAAGACACCCTGGAGGGTTCTACAGCAACGCTAACTGCGGTAGGATCCGATTCCACTGGAGATACTGCAGCAGGATTGAGATACTACATTGGAACGAGTTTCCTGCTTCGCAATGCTGCGATTTACTCGACGTCGTCGACAAACAACACGTATCAAGAGTCCTTCAGCGACAACAGCACCCGTGAGTTGTACGTTCGGGTCATGGACAAGGATGGGGGATACACCGATTACACGACGACCATGGTAATCGACAATGTTGCTCCAACGGCAACGGTCTCTAATTCCGGACCGGTTGCCGAGGGTTCACCGGTTCTGGTGGAGCTCAGCGGCGTGGCAGATCCGTCCTTGGTCGATACCCTTGCTGGTTTCCGATACTCCTTTGCTCGCAGTTTGAGTCAGTTGGCCAGCTCGCGCGTCGACGCCTCGACAACAGCAACTCCGAGTCAATCGTTCACTTTCGACGAGGATAGCGACCACACGACCAATCCATGGATTGTGTACGCGAGGGTCTTTGATAAGGACGATGGTTACTCGACCTACCAAACTACAATCACGGTTACCAATGCAAATCCGACGGCCTCGATCGTGTCGATTACAACGCCAGCGATTGTCGATCAATCCGTTGTGGTTCGGGTCGATGGAAGCGATCCGGCTGGGGCTAATGATCCGTTGACCTATCTCATAGAAGTCCTCAGGGACGGCAGTGTCGTAGCAAGCAGCAATTCGGCTAGCAAGACGCTGAGTTTCACGCCAACGCAAGCCGGGGCTTACACAGCTCGCGTGACGGCCTACGATGACGACGGTGGAGTTTCAGTGGTCGATACTGAGGACTTCCTGGTCGCAGACCCGCTAACGCTGGTTGTCAACGGACCGGCCGATGGCTACGTAGGTGTTGCAGGCCAGCTTCGCGACTTTACGTTGCTGGCTACATCACCGGGATCCTCAGGACTTTTCAATTACAGCATCGACTGGAAGGATGGCAGCGGGGTCGAGTTGATCAGCGGTGTCGGTGGCAGCCACACCGTAACGCACCGGTATCTGACCTCCGGCAGTTATGCTCCGGTCTTTACAGTGACAGATTCTCTCGGGAGGACGACGAGCACCACACTGACAAGTTTCACGATCGGAATGGTTGAGACCCAAGGATCGTTTGTCGCGGTTGCTGGTTCCGACGGTGGAAGTCCGAATGACACGGTCGGAATTGAGGCGTTGAATTCCGCAGGTCAGTTCCGGGCGACGATCAACACAGGAGTCCCCTTTACGTTTAGTGCGGCTGGGGCGTTTCGAGTCTTCAGCGACGGCAATTCCGATCAGTTGAATATCCTCGGGACGGCGGGCTCGGACTTGTTCGTTGCAGATACAAATTCCGTGGTTTTCAACACGACTTGGTCGATTCAAATGCCGAGCGCTTCGTCTCGTCGACTATCGGGTTTGGATGGAAATGACAACTTCAGAGTCGATCAATCCGTTGCGATTACCTTGGATGGGGGCAATGGCACAGATACGATTGAATCGACTGGAGGCAGTTCGACCAACACATGGACCATCAACGGTTTGAACTCGGGATCCATGCGTGTGGGGACCGAAACTGCCAATCGAATCGTGTTTGCTGCTTCGGAAAGTTTGCTCGGTAGGAATGGCCAGAACGACGTTTACCTGATTGCTGGCGGGACCTTGTCCGGCTGGATTGATGCCCGGGGGACGAGCGATCAAGACCAATTGAATTACACAAGCGGAGCGGGTTTTGTCAATTTGGCAACCCGACAGACATCGTCACTGGGTGGAGGTTTCCTGGGGATTGAGTCGTTTGCGTCAAACTCTGGCAGATTGGATGGACCTACTGCCGATTCGCAGTGGACAGTTTCGGGCAATCAATCTGGAAGCTTGACATATCTGGAGTTAGGAGTCTCGCGCACGGTCGTGTTCAGCGGGTTCTCGAGCCTTTATGGGGGATCGATGGCAGATCGGTTCGAAGTCGGTTCAATGGGTCAATCGGCGGGGCTTTTTGGGGGAGGTGGCCTAGATACCTTGGTAGGACCTTCGATCGGTGCTAACTGGGACCTCACAGGAGCAGATGCTGGGAATCTCATGGGAACCAATCCATTCTCCCAATTTGAGAACTTGCAAGGTTCCGATGGGGTGGATCGGTTTTTGGTGCGTCAGGCAGCTAGCGTTTCAGGGCGTATCGATGCCGGTTTGGGGGCGAACATTTTGGATTACTCGCTTTCGACCTCGGCGATTGTTGTCGATCTTCGAAATGAAATTGGCAGTGCCACTCGTATCGGCAGTGTCTTGGATCGCTTCAGCGCGGTGGTTGGTGGAACTGGAGCCGAT
>JBJTAQ010000657.1:0-2796 GCA_046090945.1 Pirellula sp. | reverse complement strand
CAGTCGAATACGCCAAGAAGATCGGATTCAAAGGGCAATTTCTAATCGAACCCAAGCCAAAGGAGCCGACCAAGCATCAGTATGACAGCGACGCGGCGGCTTGTATCAACTTCCTTCGTGCTTACGATCTTGTGCCCTACTTCAAGCTCAATCTTGAAACCAACCACGCAACCCTTGCAGGTCACACGATGATGCATGAATTGGACTACGCTGGCATGCAAGGTATGCTCGGATCGATCGATGCCAATACTGGCGATCTGCTCTTGGGCTGGGATACCGACCAGTTTCCTACCGATTTCTATCTCACCGCGCAATGCATGCTCATCATACTGAAATACGGGGGCTTTAGCTCCGGCGGTGTGAACTTCGACGCCAAGGTGCGGCGAGAGAGTTATGAGCCGATCGATCTGTTCCATGCTCACGTAGGTGGCATGGATGCTTTTGCGAGAGGACTACGAATCGCGGCTGAAATCCGCAAAGAAGGTTTGTTCGATGAGTTCGTAAAGAATCGCTATCGGAGCTGGGACTCCGGTATCGGCAAGGAAATCGAATCAGGACGAGCCTCATTCGATACACTCGATCGATACATCTGCGAAAAGGGTGAAGTGGATAAGAACGAGAGCGGCCGACAGGAGTTCCTGGAGAATGTTTTCAACCGGTACCTTTAGTCTCTAGTCTCGTCGAATTTAGTCCATGTAATCCGATGCACACTTTCGGATTTGTAAATCTCTGAATCAAGATTGAACTGACGTGAAAAAAGTAGGAATTGTCGGTTGGCGTGGAATGGTCGGTTCGGTCTTGATGGATCGAATGCAGGCCGAAAAAGATTTTGACCATTTCGAGCCAGTGTTTTTCTCTACCTCCAATCCAGGAGGGACCGCACCTTGGACGGGCCGAGGAGACGGGGTTTTGCAAGATGCTAATGACTTGCAAGTCCTCTCGAAGATGGATGCCATCGTGACGGCCCAGGGGGGGGACTACACGACCTCTGTTTATGACAATCTCAGGCAGATAGGTTGGAAAGGATACTGGATCGACGCAGCATCTTCGTTGCGCATGCGCGATGATGCAATCATCATCCTCGACCCGGTCAACGAGCAAGTCATCCGCGACGGACTGACCCACGGTATCAGAACCTTTGCGGGTGGGAATTGCACTGTATCGCTCATGCTCATGGCCCTGCACGGCTTGTTTCGCGAAGGCCTCGTGCAGTGGATGACAAGCATGACTTACCAGGCGGCCTCGGGTGCGGGTGCTGCGAACATGAAAGAATTGCTCTTACAGATGCAACAGCTATCGAGTCCCGTCGCCGACTTGGCCGCTAGCCCTAGTTCGGCGATCTTGGATATCGATGCCCAAGTCACTTCGGTGATGCGTAGCGATGATTTCTTCACCGATAATTTCGGCGTGCCACTTGCCGGTGGTCTGATTCCTTGGATCGACAAAGACCTTGGAAACGGGCAGAGTCGAGAGGAATGGAAGGGACAGTCGGAAACCAATAAGATTCTAGGCAATCGTGATTCGGTGATCCCGGTCGACGGTATCTGCGTTCGCATCGGAGCGATGAGATGCCACAGCCAAGCCCTGACGATCTGTCTGAAGAAGAATGTCCCCATAGACGAACTTAGCGAAATCATCGATTCTGCGAATCCATGGTCCAAGGTGATACCAAACGAGAAGGAGTCGACGATTCGAGAGCTCAGTCCCGCAGCCGTCTCCGGGACTCTGACATGTCCGGTCGGACGACTCAGGAAACTCGATCTGGATCCAAGCAAAAAAGGGTGCTTTTTATCTGCGTTTACCGTCGGCGATCAGTTGCTTTGGGGTGCTGCTGAACCGCTTCGACGCATGCTCAAGATCGTTCTTGATTCGTGACACTCAGGCTCCTAGTTAAAATGTTCGGATCTTCAGGAATTTTTGTAGCTGCAAATCATTTTTTAACCACGGAGACACAGAGACTCGCAGAGTTGCTCAACGCCCCTCTGTGCCCCTCCGTTCTTCTGTGATGAAAAAGTGTAGGGTTACTGAGAAATCAGGGACATGAAAAAAGAGTTCTTAGCCATTAAAATCCCTGAATGACCAGAATTGCGTTCGAACGATCTTCTTTGAAAAATCTCATCGAACATTCCAGTTGAACCGAATCTTCTTCGCCATCAAGGGGAGTTGCCTGTGCTTACAAGGACCCGTGTTTATTTGGCCTTTGGATTTCTCGCGGGTTTGGTTCTCGGCATGGGCTTGGGCTGTCCCAGCTTGCGAGCTGAGCAACCCGCTAAACCCAATATTCTTTGGATCACTTGCGAAGACACCGGCCCGCAATTGGGTTGCTATGGAGATGAGTATGCCAGCACCCCGCAGATCGATCGGTTCTCACAGCGATCGCTCAAGTTTACGCGATGTTGGTCCAATGCACCGGTATGCGCACCGGCTCGGACAACCCTCATCGCGGGCATCTATCCGACATCGTATGGCGCTCAGCACATGCGATCCTCCGTAGCCTTGCCTCAATACGCGAACTTGCTTCCAGTGGTTCTCGGTCGAGCGGGTTACTATTGCTCGAACAACAATAAAGAGGACTATAACTTTGCCAAGCCGGATCGCATGTGGGATGATTCGAGTAACAAGGCTCATTGGAGGAACCGCAAGCCTGGGCAACCGTTTTTTGCCGTGTTCAATACCACCGTGACGCACGAAGGGCAGATCCGCAAGCGACCTTATAAGCCGAAGCACGATCCGAGTCGTGCACCTGTGCCCCCTTATCATCCCGATGACCCAGAAGTTCGATTGGATTGGGCTCAG
>JBJTAQ010000656.1:0-1365 GCA_046090945.1 Pirellula sp. | reverse complement strand
GTAAGATCGCCAAGGGTACGTATACCCATTTTTTGGAGGCAGTTCCGAGACCTTACCGAGAGCTCATAGTCAGTAACTGAAGTATTGAGCAGTTGAGCGAGTCGCTCTTCTAGTTTCAGCTTCGTTTCGTCGACCGATTCAGGACCTCCAGAAATCGCATCTTTGAGATACAACTTGGCCATCTCGTGGTTTGGACAGGTCTCCAGAACGCGTCGATAACAAGCCTGAGCCTTTAAGAAATCCTTGTTGTCCTCATACATCAGTCCAAGGTTGATCAGGATGCCAACGTGCGACGGGATCAGGTTTGCGCCGCGTTGGTAGAGTTCGAAGGCTTGGTGATCGTGACCGAGTCGATCGTATTCTAGAGCCAGACCGAAGAGTGCACCTCCATGCTTGGGATTGTGCTGGAGTGCCCTTTGGTAGAGGGCAATAACTTCAGGCAGATTTCCACCGATAGAAGCCAGGGTCGCCGCTCTTTGATAGGGGTATTCGGGATTTTGCTCGACGGGTCCAAAGATATTGTCAAGCAATTGCAGAGCCTCTTCTTTCCGGCCCAAGTAGCGGAGGACCTCGGCCCTGGAAAGTTGGCACCACTCGGGAGTATATCCAGCCTTCTCCGCCGCTTGGTAATACTCCAGGGCACGTTCGTACTGCTCCGTTTGGAAAGAGATCTTTCCTAGATAGTACTGGGCAAGTGCGCCGCCATCTCCTTGCCTCAAAGCCGCTTCGGATTCGGAAAACTTGCCAATAAGAAACAGGCAAACCCCCAATCGGACTTGGGTGGCCGGCGAGAGCCCAGGGGACTGCTGCAGTTCCTGGACCGCATCTCGAAACAACGTCAATTGCGTCGTATCTTCCTCGATTGTACGCGATATGCGTTCGATTTCTACCGGTCCAAATGATTGATTCGACAGGACAACTTCGCGAACATCGATGGAGGTTTGTGCGACCATACGTCTAATATTCCAAATGGTGAATCTCGGACAGGAAAAAGCCGGCAGTGGGAGTCGAACCCACAACCCCCGCATTACGAATGCGGTGCTCTGCCAATTGAAGCTATGCCGGCAAAAAACCCTCGAACTAAAAGCAATTCCAGCCGAAAAGATACTTGCAAATCGCAGGAAAGGTCAAGTCCCCTTGGGCCTTGAAGTTACGCACTGCGGGTCAAACCCGACCTGTTAGGAGGGGTCGGAGGGTTGCACTGAACAATCCCCCCAACGGCTTTGATGGGAAATCGGTTTCGATAAAGCCATCTTTCCCACCATGCAGCGACCCGAATTCTCCGGTCTTTTATCGACACAACATGTTGCTTCCCTGTTCGCGTTTCGAGGACTAAATCCTGCTCGCCAACCTCTCGCACAATCC